>JBKDAC010000382.1:0-13373 GCA_046316515.1 Sandaracinobacter sp.
CCGCTAAGCTACGCCGCAACCTGTGCCAAATGTTCTGACGACGGACAATGCAAAATACAGAAAGCTCCGCACGTGTGAACAGCATATCTTCCTGTTCGCGGCGAGCACGATAGAAAAGCCAGCTGCCAGGTGCATAGAGCAGCGCGGCCAACAGGAGGAACTTGGCGCCACCGGCGAGCAACATCGCGGCGGCATAGATGGTGCCGACTGCGGCGCGATTGCGGTCACGCCGCCGCGTCGCGTCCTCGCCGGCGTAGGTTTCTCCCGTCAACGCAAGTTTCAGCGCATAGGCGGCAACGAGAAGATAAGGCAATAAAGTCATCGCGCCAGTCATCTTCAGTGCCAGCGTGAATGCCGAGTCGGAAAACCAAGTTACCAGCAAAAACAATTGGATAGCAGCATTTGTCAGAAACAGAGCTGTCGAAGGAACCTGCCGGGCATTTTCATGCGCAAGGAATGCAGGCAATGTCTTGTTCAGCGCCGCAGAATGCAGCACTTCGGCTGCTAGCAGCGACCACGAAAGGTAATTTCCGGCAATAGAGACGAGCAGCCCGACGCTGATGAATACCTGCCCCCAAGGGCCGACGATCGCCTCCATCACGCCAGCCATCGACGGTGTTGCAAGCGCCGCCAGATCGGGCCTTAGTAGAATACCATAAGAGAAAATCGTCACCAGAACGAGCAGGGATAGCACACCCAAAAAACCCATGATTGTGGCGATGCCGACGTCTTCGCGGTTTCGCGCGTAACGCGAATAGACACTGGCGCCCTCGATACCAACGAACACGAAAACCGTTACCAGCATTGTGTTGCGCACTTGGCTGGCGACGTTGGACAGTGTCGGCGTTTCGCCGCCCCAGAAGTTCGCTGCAAAGATATCGGCGTTGAAGCCGGCTATCACGACAATGATGAAAATGCCGATGGGGATCATCTTGGCAAAGGTGGCGATGGTGTTCAGCATAGCCGCCTCGCGGATACCGCGCAGCACCAGCGCATGCACGATCCAGACAATCAGGGAGGCGCTGAGGATGGCAATCGGTGTCGAACCATCGCCGAAGACGGGCAAGAATTGGCCGAGCGTAGCCTTGATGAGGATGAGGCAGGCGACATCCGCCAGACAGCAGGCGATCCAGTAGCCGAAGGCAGCGAGGAAGCCGGGGTAATTGCCGAAGCCGGCTTTGGCATAGCCATAGATGCCGGCGTCAATTTCGGGCTTTCTGCGCGACAATGTCTGGAAGACAAAGACCAGCATCAGCATGCCGCCGCCGGCAATGGCCCAGGCGATCAGTGCCCCGGCCACTCCGGTGGAGGCCGCGAATGCCGCCGGCAAGGTGAAGATACCGGCGCCGACCATCGAGCCGACGACCAGCGCGACAAGTGCGACGCGCGAGAGCTTTTGCTCGGGCGCGTCGTTCACGCTCCAAGCATGCCGCCAAAGGCCGCTGTCAGCGCAATAATCGACAGGGCCGCCACGTGCCAACGGCGAAGCATGCTGTCGGTCGCCTCAAAGCCGGAACCGAGTGCACGCAACGGCTTCCGCCATGCCGCTTCAGCGGCGCCGAACGGAGGCCGGCGCGCCAGCCCCATCGCAAGCACCACGCCACCGGCAACGACCAGGAAGGTCGGCAGAAGTTCAGACAGCGCCAGGGGATTTTCGACCAGTCCGGCAGGCAGCGTTGGGCTGAGTGCCGCCAAGCCCAGCACCACAGAGGCGAGTGCGAGGCCAAGCGCTGCGAACTCGGCCAGCCGCGAGACCGGCCTGATCAACACCGCGGAAGTCTCGGTCCGCCGCAGGGTAGTGCCGAGGACGAGCACGACATAGCCCGCCGTGAACACAGCGCCACCTTGCAGGACCCAGGTCCACCACCATTGCTCATGGGCGTCGGCGGCGTTCAGCAACAGTTTCTTCGCCACATAAGCACCGCTCGGCACAACCCCCATCAGCGCGAGCCCTGCCACACCAAAGGCCAGCACCGTTACTGGCAAGGCCTTTGCGGCACCGCGAAGCTCGGCGATTCGGTCATGCCCAAATCCAGCATAGATCAGCCCCGCCGCCATAAACATGCCGGCCTTGGCGGTGGCATGCGCTGCCGCCTGCAGGAATCCGGCGGTCAATACATCGCCGCCGAACCCAACGCCGAGCGGGAACATCAAAAACAGGTAACCGATCTGCGCAACTGTCGAATAGGCGACCAACAGCTTAAGGCGCTTCTGGCAGAGCGCGACGACACTGCCGACAATGATCGCCGCAGTCCCCAGCCCGCCCAGTAACTGCGCCGCGTCCACCGTTGCGACGCCGGGAAACGTATCGAACCACAACCGGACTACGAGGAACCACGACCCCTTGACGACCAGCGCCGACAACACCGCGCTCGCTGCCGGTGGTGCACCGGCATGTGCGGGGGGAAGCCAGATGTGCAGCGGAAACAGCGCCGTTTTCGCCAGCAGCCCGACGGTCATCAGTGCCAATATCGTCCAGCCGAGCAGCCCTGGCTCAGCCGCTGTCGCCACCAACGGGATATCGAGTGTGCCGAAGGCACCATAAGCCAGCACTGCGCCGAGAAGATAAAGCAGGGAGCCGACAAGTGCGAAAAGCAGATAGCGTAGCGCCGCACGCAACGTCTCGCCCTTGCCATCGAGACAGACCAAGGGCACGCCAGCAAATGTCAAAAGCTCCAGCCCAACATATAGCGTGAACAGGTCGCCGCTGACGAAAATGAGGTTGAGCGAGCCCGACACCGCAAGCAGCAGCAGCCAGAACATCAACGGTGCGCGCCGCTCCTCGGCGTCAGGCGTGGCGAAATCGCGCCATGCATAGAGCACGATGCCGACTATGACGACCGCGACCACGAGCATCATCCCCGCCGACAGGGCATCAGCCCTGAGCGCCACGCCCAACGGCGGCGCCCAGCCACCGAGCAGGTAACGCTGTGGCGCCTGCATCACCGCATGCGCCGTTGCCAGCGCGGTGCCAAGCGCGGCAACCGCCGCCGCCGCGGCGACCAGGCGTGCATGCCGCCCGCCAAGCACGAGCGCCACCATCATGCCGACGAAAGGCACAAGGACTGACGCAACCAACAGAAGGCCACTCGAAGTACTCAAGGTATCGTCCGACGATTGGGGGTCTGGGGCCCTACCGAAGCTTGCATCGATGCGAACCCGACGCCAGAGCCATTATTCGTCATCGTCAGCCGGCAGCACTTCGGCGAGCGACACGTCGCCCGCCACCGCGGACAGCCGCACCAACAGTGCGACGGCGAGCGCGGTTGCCGAAAAGGCAACAACGATACCGGTGATCAGCAATGCCATCAGCACCGGATCCGCTTCGAAGCCTGCGCCGGCTCCGCGCCTGGCAATGGCTCCGGCGAGGAGAAAAACGCCGGTGCCAACGATGTTGAAGGCGAGAATCTTGCGCAATGGGTCGGCACTGGCGATGAGGCCGAAGACGCCCAGCCCGATCAGGGCACAGGCGGCGAGCGCGTAGAGCGTCGCGTCGGTCATCCGGTCGTCGCCCGTTGCGGGGGCCCGGGGATCAGCAGCGCAAGGATGAGCGTCAGCGAAGGGAGAAGCGCCAGTTCGACAACAATGATCAGCGGCTTGGCAATAGCTTCAGGCAAGCCGAGAAAGGCTCCGGCACTGATGATGCCGAAGGTTCCCACAGCGATGAAGGTCAGCGGCCCTGCCACCAGGGCCGCGCGCAGCAACCGCGATCCGACACGTGGCACATCGAACAGGCCGGTGGCGATCGTCAAGAGCCACATGGCGGCAAGAATCGTCGCGCCTTGGAACTTTCCGCCGGGTTCATCGGCGCCGTTCCAAAAGATATAGGCAGCGACAACGACCCCTATTGGTGGCAACAGCCGCGCGAGATAGGCCATTATGCCGTTGGGCGGGGCGCTCTGCCGCACCCCTGGCCGCCCCGGCCAGGAAGCGTCGGGCCCCAATGACCATGCGCCGATAAGCGCCAGCAGCAGCACGATGGCTTCTAGCAGCGTATCCATCGAACGGAAGGCAAGCAGCACCGCCGTGATGGCGTTGCCAACACCGGTGACGGCGATATTGGCAGCGACTTCGGGTGCCAACGTCGGCGCCGGATCGGGAAAGGCGAGCACGCACAGCGCCAACACCGCTGTAACCCCCGCCCCTGCGAGCGCTGCGAGCGCCGTCGTCGTCCAACCCGGTTGCGTCACCGCCGGCGATGCCCGCAACCGCGACGCCGCGCCAATCAGCAGAGCGCCAGTCAGTCCGCCGCCAATAGCCGCCTCGGTCAACGCCACATCGACGCCGCGCAGCTGTAGCCAGGCCAGGGTCAGCAGCAACCCATAGGCAATGAAGGCGCATATCGCGCCAAAGCTGTTGCGCATGAAAATGACTGCAACTGCGAGGCCGAGCAGCAGGCCGATGAGCCCTATGGCCAGCAAGCTGGTCATGGCGCCCGGTTACCCCTGCGCCGCATGTGCTCGGCAATCAGCTGGCCGACACAGGCGCTCGAAATCATCACCAGCAGCCATACGAATACCAACTTGGCGCCGGCAAGCACGCTGCCGGACTGTGACAGCAAACCGATGGCGACGAGCCCGAGCCCCAGATTGTCCGCCTTGGTAAGCGCGTGCAGCCGCGTAAGGCTGTCGGGGAAGCGCAGCAGCCCGACGGTCCCGGCGAGGAAGAACACCGCGCCCGCGGAAACCCATACGATGGTCCACAGATCGGCAAGCGAGCTCATGGTTCATTGTCCTCGCGGGATGCGGCGCGGACGAACGCAAGCCCGGCAAAGGCGGCGAGCAGCGCCAGTGTCATCGCGGCATCGACCATCGCCGGACGCCGTGCGACGACCGCGACGATCAACACAAGCGTGATGCCGCCGCTGCCAAGCAGTTGCGTCGCCATAACGCGGTCGGCATCCCCCGGTCCGCGCAGCACCCGCGACAAGCCGAGGGCAACCATCAACAGGATGAACAGACCGGCGGCGGAGAGGAATTCAACCATGTTTGCGCCCGGCGGTTATGGCGCGCGCAAACAGCCGTTCCTCGGCCCAAAGCGCCTCGAGGACCGGTTGGCCGACATCGAGGCAATGGTAGACCAGCACACCATTCTCTTCGCCGCACGGAACTGTCCCCGGCATCAGGCTGGTGAAGGTCGCAAAAGTGTTGCGCGCCAGACCCTCGGGAAAGTCCAGCGGACATGGCACGAATCCTGGGTTCAGCCGCAGTTCGGACGCGAAGGTCCGCCGCGCGACATCTATGCCAGCCACAATCGACTGCCAGATGAAATGAGGCACCAAAGCCAGAAATGCGCCAGGGTGCAACCGCCCGTGCAGCGGCTGGTAGAGCGTGAGGCTGAGCCAGGTTGCCGCGCCAGCCGCCACCACGCCGAACAAAAGGTCGCCCGTTTTGGCGCTGGGCATCAGCAGCAACCACAGCAGGAAGTAACCCGTGCCCCTGCCGGCGATGATCGCTGTGCGTGACGGCTGCTGCGAACTCATACCAGGTTCCCGATCAACGCCATCTCGGCGTGTTCCTCGCTGTCGATTGGGAAAATTCTGATGCCCCTCATCGCCGATATACCTGATTTCTCAGATAATTCGCATACAGTGATCGCTGCGGCAAGAAGGTTGCAGGTTCGAGCCATTCTTTTGCCATCAGGCTTTTGCCAATGCCAATCCGAGGCGCTTGTTCGGCGGCGTTTCACGCGGACCGCCAAAGACCATCACGTAAAGCACCGGCAGGAAGATCAGCGTCAATAACGTCGCCACCAGCAACCCGCCCATGATCGCAAAAGCCATCGGGCCCCAAAAGATCGTAGGCGCGATCGGCACAAGGCCCAAGACTGTCGAGATCGCGGTCAGCATCATTGGTCGCAGGCGGCCCGTCGCAGACGTCATCACCGCATCGAGGACGTCCTTGCCGGCGGAACGCTCCTCTTCGATTGTCACGATCAGGATGATGGCGTTCTTTGCAATCATGCCAAGCAATGCCAAGATGCCGAGAATGGCAACAAAACCAAGTGGCTGACTGAAAACAAGCAGCGATAGCACGACGCCGATCATACCCAGCGGCATGATCGCGACAACCATTGCCAGCCGTCGAAAGCTGACCAGCATGAGCATCATCGCCGCCAGCATCAAGACGATCATGAGCGGCACAACGTTGAACACGGCGGCGTTTCCGTCCTTGCTCGATTCATACATGCCGCCAGTTTCAATCTTGTAGCCGTCGGGCAGTTTTGCCGCGAAGGCTTCGACCTTTGGCGCAAGCGTGGCGGTTACTTCATCCGGCAAGATGCCATGGGCAACGTCCGAACGAACCGTCAGCGTCGGTACGCGGTCGCGGCGCCAGACCAGCGGATATTCTTGCTCCTCGCTGAACGTCGCGAACTGCTGCAAGGGCACCATGCGGCCGCTTGTTGCCGGCACCTGTAGCGAACTCAGGGTCGACAGCGACACGCGCTCGCTGTCGGTGGCGCGCACAACAACATTGACCAGATAGATGTTGTCACGCACCTGGGTGATAGTCGAGCCCGTGATGGCGGCGTTGAGGAAGCCTGTCAGCGCCGGCGAGCTGACCCCCAATCGTCGGGCCTCGTCCTGATTGATGTTGATGCGTACCTGGCGGGCCGGCTCCATCCAGTCAAAATTGACGTTGCGGGTTCGTGAATCGCCGCCCAGCACGCTGGAAAACTGCAGTGCGATCGCAGCAACCTTGTCCTTGTCCGGACCACTGATGCGATATTGCAGCGGCCAGCCGACCGGCGGGCCCATTTCCAGCGGCGCGACGCGCGAAGTGACCTCGGGGAACTCGACGGCGAGCGCCTTTTCCAGCTTCAACTGCAGCCGGTCACGTGCCTCGATGTCCTTGGCGACAACGACAATCTGGGACACAAAGGGATTGGGCAATTGCACACTCAAGGGCAGGTAGAACCTGATCGCCCCGCGCCCGACATAGCTGCTGAAATGTCCGACATCGGGGTTGTTGATCAGGAGTTTTTCAACCCTCTCAACGGTTGCCTCACTTGCCTCGATCGTCGCGTTCTGGCGCAATGTCAGGTCGATCAGCAATTCGGGCCGGTCCGACGCCGGGAAAAACTGTCGCGGTACGAATTGCAGCGCGAAAACAGAGATCGCGAACGCGCCAAGCGTCAGGCCGATGGTCAGCCAACGTGCCTTGATGGCGCCGCCCAGCAACTGGCCAAAGCCATCGACCAGCTTTGACGGCTTCTCCTCCGCAGCACCCAATTCCGGCGCCTTCAGGATGAACTTGCCCAGGATCGGGGCAAACACAACCGCAACCAGCCACGACACCAGCAATGAAATCGCCACGACCGAAAACAGCGAAATCAGGAATTCGCTCGCTGCACCTTCGGCAAAACCGATCGGCACACAGCTGGCGATGGTGACAAGCGTGCCGATCAGCATCGGCGCTGCCAGCGTCTTGAAGGCAAAAGTCGCCGCCTGGTCCTTGGTGTCGCCCGCAGCCAGTCGTCGGATCATCGCATCGACAGTGGTCATCGCATCATCAACCAGCAGCGTCAGTGCGATGATCAGCGCGCCCAGCGACACGCGCTGCAAATCGATGTCCATGACGTTCATCACGGCAAAAGTTATGGCCAGCGTCAGCGGGATCGCCAGAGCCACCACGGAACCCGGCCGCACGCCAAGGCTGACAAAGCTCGCAACAAGGATGATGGCAATGGCCTGCAGCAACGAGACGAGGAAATCATCGATTGCAACGTCGACGATCGCCGATTGGTCGGCGACCAGATAGGTCTCGACACCGACCGGCAGATTCTTGTTGATCGATGCCATTTCAGCGCGAACATTCTTGCCCAGCGCCAGGATATCGCCCTGGTCGCGCATCGACACCGCCAGACCGATGGCGGGCTTGCCATTGACTCGGAACATCGGCTGCGGCGGGTCGACGGTGCCGCGCTTCACCGTCGCGATATCGCCCAGCCGGATGATGCGATCCCCCGAAACGATATTGACAGCGGCGATATCCTCCTCGGAATCAAAGGCGCCGGTGACGCGCAGATAGACGCGTTCGTTACCTGTCTGGATTACGCCTGACGGCCGCAGCACATTCTGCGCCTGCAGGCTGGCGACGATGGCATTGAGGTTCAGCCCGAGCCCGGCGATCTTTGCGGCCTGAAACTCGATATAGATGCGCTCGTCCTGTGTCCCCAACACCTGCACCGCCGAGACATCCTCGACGTTCAGCAGCCGCGAGCGCGCAGCCTCGGCATAGTCGCGCAGTTCCCGGAAGCTGAACCCATCCGATTGGAAACCATAGATGATGCCGTAAGTGCTGCCGAAATCATCGTTGAAAAATGGCCCGATGACACCCTGCGGCAGCGTCAGCCGCATATCGCCAACATCCTTGCGAACCGTGTACCAGACGTCGGGGACATCCTTGAGCGGGGTCGTTTCATCGAGATCGACGAAGATCGTCGTCTGCCCTGCGGTCGTATAGCTGCGGATCTGACCGAAATTATGCGATTCCTGCAGCGTGCGTTCCAGCCGCTCGGTGACTTGCTCAAGTGTTTCTTCGACTGTGGCTCCGGGCCAAGCGGCAGCGATGATCATCGTTCGAACCGTGAACGATGGGTCTTCGTCGCGGCCCAGCCGGTTGAAGGACAGCACCCCGGCCACGACCGACACCAACATCAGGAAAATGACGAGCGAGCGCTTAGATATCGCCCATTCGGAAAGATTGGGGCCGATCATTTTGCCGGCCCCAGCAAACTGACCTTCTGGCCAGGGCGCAGCACCTGCACGCCGGCGGTGACGACGATATCGCCGGGGTTGAGCCCCTGGTCAACCCGAACCTGGTCTGTGTCACTGCTGCCGACAGTGATTGTTCGTAGCGACACCGTGCTGGTCTTCCTGTCGACAATCCATACCGAAGAGCTGCCCTGAGAGCGGACGAGTGCTGCCGTCGGGAGCGAAATCCCCGGCGGTGACGTGAGCGTCAACGTGCCGGCAACAGTGCTGCCCAGCCGCATCGCCGGGGGCGGATTGGCAACGCCGATCCTGATGCGGAATGTGCCCGTTACCGGATCGGCACGCGGCGACAATTCGCGCACCGTGCCTTTGGCGCGGATGCCGGGGTCGCTGAGCAGCGCCACCCAGATCGTCGAGGTACGGGTCAGCGTATCCTTGGCCAGCGCCGGCACGTCGAACACCGCGTCGACGGCGCCGGCCTGGGCAATCTGAACGATCATCTGCCCGGCGGCGACGACTTCGCCGACTTCCGGCCCACGCGCCGTGACAACGCCGGTTGCATCAGCGCGCAATCGCGTGAAATCGACCCGGCTTTGCGCCAGTTCGAGTTGCGACGTGACCGCCGTCACCTGCGCTTCAGCGGTTCGCAACAGTGCCTTGCTGTGATCATAGGATGCCCGCGACACGGCATTGTCACTGATCAAGTTGCTCATCCGCCGAAAATTGTTTCGTGCATCATCCAACTGCACCCGCGCTGCCACCAGTTGGGCTTGCGCCGCTTGCAGACCCGATTGTTCATTCTGCGAGTCGAGCCGGGCCAGCGGCTGGCCGACCCTCACCAAGTCTCCGACCTCGACGTTACGTTCAATAAGCTGTCCGGGAATCCGGAATGACTGATTGATTTCGGCACGCGCCTGCACCCGGCCGGTCAGAGTCACCTCATTGCTGCGCGCGTTGCTTTCAATGGTGATGGTACGCACGGGACGGATTTCGGGCTCCTGCACCTCGGGCGCGCGATCGCAGGCTGCCACAAGCAGCAAGAGCATCAGACCAAGCGTCGCCCCGGCCCCGCGACCCAGAGCGATCGGGCGCATGGTTTGACGCTTGGGCATAAGCTACTCCAATCAATGCAGTGGTCCGGCCGGCTCCGCCGTACGGGTGTGCATCATGCGGATTCCGGCATAGGCGAATATGACGGTGATGATCGGGCTGACAATGCTGAAGACGGCAAAGGGCGCGTAGCTCCACGTTGCCACGCCGAGCGTAGCCGCCATGAACGCGCCGCAGCTGTTCCACGGGATCAGCGCCGAGGTGGGAGTCGCCGTGTCGCCGACGGCGCGTGACAGCACCACCGGCGCGAGGCCACGGTCCTCGAACGCCTTTTTGAACATGCGGCCGGGCAGCACGATGGCGATATACTGGTCGGCGGTGATGACATTGGTGGCAAAGATCGAGGTCACCAATGAAAGCACCAGCGACCCGTCGGTCTTGGCGCGGGTGATGATCGGCGTGATCAGCTTGTCGAGCACCCCGGCCTTTTCGACGACGCCGCCAAAGCCCAGCGCCGTGATGATCAGCCAGATGGTGTTGAGCATCGATTCCATGCCGCCACGCGAGGCGAGATCGTCCATCGGTTGCAAGCCCGCCGACGAGGTAGCACCGCGTGCCAGCGCCCGCCAGACGCCTTTCAGCAGCGCCAGAGGCGTCTCCAGACCGTCGCCGCTGGCAAAGGCGATGACGCGTTCTGGTGCAATGACACAGGCCATGATGCCGCCGGCGATGGCGCCGGCAAAGATCGTCGTGAACGGCGGAAAGCGAAAATAGGCCATGACCACGACGACCAGCAGCGGCATGAACAACCAGGGTGTGACGCGGAACGATGCGGCAATGGCATCCATCTTGTTGCTGGCATCAAAATCGCCCGGTTGCCCCAACAGGAAAAAGATTACCAAGGCGATGCCGAGCGCAATGAAAGAGGTGATCACCGTCTCGCGGATGTGTGTGTAAAGCGGCACACCGGCGGCGGCCGCCGACAGATTGGCGCTGTCCGACAAGGGCGAAGACTTGTCGCCGAAATAGGCCCCTGAAATGATCGCACCAGCGGCAATCGCTGGGTTCAGCCCCATGCTCGTCGCAATGCCCATGAAGCCCACGCCGATGGTGCCGACGACCGTCCAGGAGCTGCCGATGCTGAAGGCAACTAGCGCAGTGATGGCGCAGGCAGTGACATAGAAAAAATCGGGGCTGAGCAATTTGAGGCCATAATAGACCATGGCGACCAGCGTGCCCGACAGCGCCCAAGTGCCGATGAGGGCACCGACCGCGAACAGGATGAAGATCGCCCCGATACCGGTGGCGACGCTCTCGCTCGCCGCCTTGCCGAGGTCGTCAAGCGAATGGCCGCGCCGCCAGCCGATGAACACGGCAATCATTGCCGCCACCGTCAGCGCCACCTGGTTCGGCCCCAGCGCGCCTGCGTCGCCGAACAGGAAATACGCCAGCGCGACAAGCAGGATCAGCGCGCCGACCGGGATCACCGCCTCGATCATCGACAAGGGCTGTGGCGTTGCGGGTCGTATCATTCGGGCTCGTCCTCTGGACATGGGCCTGACGGGCAGGCCGCATCCGGCCCATTGTACAGAATGGTCATAACCCGGCCGCCCGGTTCGATCATCGCATCATCCTGAATGACCGCGACCTCTCCGGTCACAGTTGCTTTGTGCTCGGCAACGGTTTCGCCAAAGGCGTTGCGCTGGATGGCGACGACCTGCCCCGGCACCACCTTGTCGTTCAACGCGACGCGCAGGTCGAGAAAGCCGCCGACACCGGTGCGGATATGGCTGAACTTCTCGCCGATGAAGGTATTGGCGTCCTTCGCCGTCCGCCCGATCGGCCCGGGCATCACCTTGTAGTGCTTGAGGACGTTGAACGTCCCTTCGGTGAACAGCGCGATCATCTTCTTGTCATAGAT
Source organism: Sandaracinobacter sp. (assembly GCA_046316515.1). Classification (GTDB taxonomy): domain Bacteria; phylum Pseudomonadota; class Alphaproteobacteria; order Sphingomonadales; family Sphingomonadaceae; genus Sandaracinobacteroides. The sequence continues at coordinate 11,688 of JBKDAC010000382.1, forward strand.
GCGCGGGCCGCCAAGCTCCAGCGTTGCCGATGGAATGCCGGCAGAGACAAAGGTCGTCTCCAGCGTGCCCGGCTCACCCGGATCATTCTTCACATGGGCGATGGGAAACAGCGACACCATCGTCTTGACCTCGGGCTTGCTGAGGTCGGCATAGATGAAGTCGGAAAAGGAGCTGCCGCTCATCTGGGTGTGGAAATCGATCGAAACATCGGTGTTGGGCTGGAACAGCCCTTTCCAGATCAGGTCGGCGTGGCGCGCCGCGGGGTTGTTGCCCTTGGGGTTGCCCGGGAACGCCCGGTTCAAGTTGAACATCGAATGCACCGTCGGCCATTCGCGCTGCACCCGCTCGATCGAGGCGCGCGACACACCATAGGCGGCAATCACGCTGCCCGACATCGTCGCCGGTTCCAGCGCCGCCATGACCTGCCGCACCGATTCCATCGGGCTTATCTCATCGCCATGAATGCCGGCGGTCAGCAGCACCCGCTTGCCGGGCTGCGCCCCCTTGGCGATGACGACCGGCACATACCAATATTGCCCGGTGCCCATCTGGATGCCGCGGAAGTAAAGGCTGTGCTTGCCCGCCGGCAGATCGGCGAGATCGACATTGGTCACCACACGCTTGCCGTCGATGGTGTCGCCGGTGAACACCGTCGCCGCCCCGGCCGAACTGGCGGCCAGCGCTGCCGCAATGACTGCCGCAGATGCCGCAAACTCCGAAAACGTCTTCATGGCCGTTCCCTTCGTCAAGAAAGCTGGAGTCCGCCGCCCGCAGCAGGCACCTACTCATCACCGGTGTATTTGCAGCTGCCGTCCTTGCATTGGTCATTGTTGGCAATGATGCTGACCACATCGACGCCCCGTTCGCGCACGGCATCGGTGCCGATTATGGCCACGCGACCATCGGCTGGAGCAATATATTCATGCACGATTTCGCCAAACGCATTCTTCTGAACGGCGACCTTCTGACCCTTGGTCACGGTTTCGTTGAGCTTGACAAAAACCTCGGTGAACCCGCTGTCCTCGGCAAACAGATCGACCAGCTGGTTGCCGATGAAGACATTTCTGTCCATGGCGGTCTGGCCCATGGGGCGATCCTGCATCTTGTAGTAAGACAGGACATTCTCGACGCCCAGGACGCCGGCCTTGATCATCTCAGGGTCAAAGCTGCGCGGCCCGCCCAGTTCCAGCGTGAAGCCCGGGATGCCTGCTGCGACCAGTGCAGACGCCAGCGAACCGCCCGTGCCCTGGTGCAGGTAAATCTGGTCGATGGGGAACAGCTTCGACAGCTGCAGGGCTTCCTTGTCCCGGCTGTCCGTGAACGAGAACAAGGCAAAATCAATGCCATTGCCGCCGGTGTGGATATCGACGCCGATATCGGCATTGCCCTTGATCAGCCGATTCATCAGCAGCCAGGAATGCCGCTGCACCGTGTTGCCGGTTTCAATGCCCGGCCAGGTGCGGTTGGGATTGATTTGGCTGTGGCCGAGGTCCATCCACAGCCAGCCGCGCGTCGTATGCTCGACCCCGGGCCGGCTTGATCCGATGATGCCGATGACCGCGCCCGAAAGCGTCCTGGGATCGATCTCTGCAAACACCTTCTGGACGACGCCGATGGGGGTGAGCTCGTCGCCGTGCACGCCCGAGACGAGCAGCAGCCGCTTGCCGCTGCGGACCCCCTTGGCC
>JBKDAC010000383.1:0-1395 GCA_046316515.1 Sandaracinobacter sp.
GGCGCAGGGTCTCGCCCGGCCAGCCGGTTTCCAGCACCTCTGCCCCCAACCCCTCCAGCACCGACGCCAGCCGCGTGTGCCAGCAGCTGTCCTTGTCGGAGCCCAACTTGCCGGCGGATCTCAGGCTGACGGCGCCGCCGATGAACAGATGGTCTGCCGCGCGCGTCAGGCCGACATAGAGCAGGCGCAGGTCCTCCTCGGCGTCGCGGTCCTTCACACGCTCCCGTTCTTCGCGCACCCGGCGCGGGCAATCCTTGCTGCGCGGATGGAAGATGGGCAGGCGCACGCCGCCGTCCACGTCGGCCACCACGAAGCCGTCCTGCCGGCCGCGCCGCTGATGCGCGCTGTCGGCCAGCACCACCACCGGCGCCTCCAGCCCCTTGGCGCCATGGATCGTCATCAGCCGCACCTGACCCGCCGGGGCATCGGCATCGCGCTTCACGTCGGACCCCTCTGCTTCCACCCATGCGAGGAAGCCGGCGAGGCCCGGCGGGTTCATCTGCTCGAAGGCAAGCGCTTGGTTCAGCAGTTCGTCCACCGGATCGTTGGCCTGCATACCCAGGCGCGCCAGCAGCCGCTGCCGCCCCTTCAACGGGCCGGACAGGATGGTATCGAGGAAGGCGTAGGGGCCCACCCGATCAGCGAGCGACAGCACGGCGCCCAGCCAGTCCCGCGCCTGTGCCGCGCGCGCGTCGGCCCCGGCGGCCCGGCCAAGTGCGGCCCACAGGCCCGGGCGGCCGGCGGTCAGCGCCCTGATCTCCTCATGGTTCCAGCCCAGGAAGGGCGAGACCAGCAGGCAGGCGAGGTTCAGATCATCCTCGGGCTGGACGGCAAAGCGCACCAGCGCCAGGCAGTCGAGCACGGCGAGCGGCTCGGTGAGGAGCAGCCGGTCGACGCCCGCCACCGGCACGCCCTGCTGGTGCAGTTCGGCGACCAGCGCCCCCATCAGCCAGCTGCGGCGCCTGAGGAGGATCAGGATATCCTGCGGCGCGGCCCAGGCATTGCGCGCCGGGAGCCACAGCCGGTCCGGCCCGGGTTTCAGCCAGCGGCCCACCTGGGCGGCGAGCCGCCTGGCCATTTCCCAGTCGGCGGCCTCGGTGCCGTCCTCCAGCGCGTCGCCGTTCTCAGTGTCCTCTGCCTCGTCGTCCTCTTCTTCGCCGGGCGGCGTCACCACGGGCCACAGCACGACTTCGCCGGGGGCGGTGGCGCGGTCCGGGCGGTGCGCGGGCGGGGTGTCGTCCATCCCCAGTGCCGGGGCACCCACTGCGGAGATGAAGCCGTTCACGACCTCCAGCACGGCCGGGCCCGAGCGGAAGCTGAGATCGAGATCGACGCGGTCGATTGCCCGCCCGCCGGCAGCGGCCAGCGGGGCGAGGCGCTGCGCCACGGATTCGA
>JBKDAC010000384.1:0-8495 GCA_046316515.1 Sandaracinobacter sp.
TGGCAATCGGTGCCTGATGGACAACCATGTCCGCCTGATCCTGCGTCCGCGCACCACAGACGGGTTGCACGCCGGCCTCGCCGAAGCACACCCCCCGGAATTCCGGCGCAAGGAAAAACAGCGGGACCATAGGGAGGGACATGATGAAGACGCTCGTCGCAGCCGCAGTCATCGCCAAGGCCGGCCTCTGGCTTGCCCTATGTCTGGGCGCAGGGCTGGCGTAGTCCCCGGAACACGCCGCCACAGACGCCGCCCAATCCCCGGGCAAAGCCCGCAAGCGCAACCGCGCGCCGCTCAAAAAACAGTCGCGCCGCCGTCGATCACCATCGCCTGGCCAGTGGTGAAGGCGCCGGCCTTCGAGGCGAGGAACACGGCCATTCCGGCAATCTCGTCCGGGTCGCCGATGCGCTTCAGGCTGCTGCCGGCGGTCGCCTGCTTCAGGATCTCGGGGTTTTCCCATAGGGCGCGGGCGAAATCCGTCTTGATAAGGCCGGGGCAGATGCAGTTCACGCGCACGCCCTGCGGGCCATATTCCGCGCTCAGATTGCGGGCGAGCTGCAGGTCAGCCGCCTTCGAAATATTGTAGGCCCCGATCACGGTTGAGGCCTTCAACCCGCCGATCGAACTGACGATCGTCACCGAGCCCTCGCCGCGGTCCAGCATTTGCGGCACCAGCATCTGGATCAGCCAGTGGTTGGAAACCACGTTGTTCATCAGGATCTTCACGAACTGTTCGTCGGCGATCCCCGCCATCGGCCCGAAATAGGGGTTCGACGCCGCGTTGCACACCAGCGCGGTCACCTTGCCGAACCGCGTCAGCGCGAAGTCCGCCAGCGCCTGCAGCGCCTCCTTCGAACTGATGTTGGCGGCGCAGGCCACGGCGGCGTCGCGCCCCACCGCGGCGTTGATCTCGGCCGCGGCTTCCTCGCACGCATCCTGCTTGCGGCTGGACACCACGACGCTCGCGCCATGCTCGGCCATGCGGTGCGCGATCGCCTTGCCGATGCCCCGCGAAGAGCCGGTCACCACCGCGACCTGGCCGGTCATGTCGAACAAAGAACCCATGTTTTTCTCCCTCTTGATGCCATCCCCTGATGGCCCGCTTGCGGGCGGGCCGCAACCATGCTTCAGGTCAGGTCCATGGCCTCCCTGAACGCCCGCGCCGTGCGCAACTGGAATCCACGCGCGGTCCGCGCCATGCTTGCCGCCTGCCTCTTCTATGCGGCGTTCGGCGGCCTCATCCAGTGGTTCCCGATCTGGCTGATCGAGGCGCGCGGCTTCACCGGCGAGCAGCTGGGCCTTGTCATCTCGATCGCCGGCATCGGCCGCATCGTCGCCGGGCCGTTGACGAGCGCCTGGGCCGACGGCCGCAAGGACCGCCGCGCGCCCATTCAGCTGCTGGCCGCCATCACGCTGATGGCGCTGGGCGGACTGTGGGTTTCGAACAGTTTCGGCGTCAGCTTCGCCCTCGCCTTTGCGGCCGAAGTCACCTTCTGGGCGCTGATCGCCTTCCTGGAGGCCGCGCTTCTGCGGCTCTGCCGGCCGGACGCCGTGCCGAGCTACGGCGTGGCGCGCGGCCTTGCCTCGCTCAGCTTCGTTGTGGGCAATGTGGCGACAGGCACGCTGGTGGACGCAATCGGAAACGACGGCATCTGGTGGTGGCTCGCGCTGACCATCACCGGGCTGCTGACGGCCAGCGTGACCATGGCAGCAGATCCCGTCGCCCGCACCACCGAACCCCCCTTCGCCCAGCGTCTCGCCCATGGTTTCGCCATGGTGAAACGCCCCGAATTCGCACTGCTCATGTTCGGCTGCGGGCTGATCCAGTCCGGCCACCAATTCTACTATATCTTCGGCACCAAGCTGTGGATCGACGAGCTGGGCGTCTCCGCCACCGCGGCCGGCTGGCTGTTCGCCTTCGGCGTGATCGTGGAGGCGCTGTTCCTCATGCTGCTGGCGCCCCGGATCGAACAGGTGCGGCCCGCGACGCTGATGCTGATCGGCGGGCTGGGCGCCCTGCTGCGCTGGAGCCTGATGGCAACCTCGCCGTCCCTCACCCTGCTCGTGCCGCTCCAGGCGCTGCACGCGGTCAGCTTCGCCTGCACTTTTCTCGGCGCCATGCGGGGCATACAGGCCCTCTGGGGCGACGACCGCACCCCCACCGCGCAGATGATGTTCATGGCGCTCGCCACTGCACCGGCCCAGGCTCTGTCCAGCTGGATCGCCGGCCGCGTGTTCGACACCGGCGTCGGCAGCCAGGGCTATGTCGCGATGCTGGCGCCTGTCGCCGTGGGCACGGCATTGGTGTTTCTGCTATGGCGCCGGCCCGAGCCTGCGGCTGCGGCGGGGTAGGGAGAACGACCGCCGCGCGGGAGTCGTCGGACGGGCTTGGGGGGAGGAGGCCCTCCAGGCGGGCAAAGCCCGCCCTGCAGGCCTGCCCCCAACCCGCCGCCTGCCCCGGCGAAGGCCGGGGGCCGCGCGCCAACTGAGTCGCGGACAAGTGCTGCGCGGCTTCCCGTCGCTCAGTTTCTCGCGCGGTCCACCAGCTTGTTCTTCGCGATCCAGGGCATCATCGCCCGCAGACGCTCGCCAACTTCCTCGATCTGGTGCGCAGCCGCCGCCTTGCGGCTGGCCTTCAACTCGGGCTGGCCGGCGCGGTTGTCCAGGATGAAGTTCTTCACGAACCGGCCCGACTGGATGTCGGCCAGCACGCGCTTCATTTCGGCCTTGGTGGCATCGGTGATGATGCGCGGGCCGGTGGTGATGTCGCCATATTCGGCCGTGTTGCTGATCGAATAGCGCATGTTGGCGATGCCGCCCTCATACAGCAGGTCGACGATCAGCTTGGTTTCGTGCAGGCACTCGAAATAGGCCATTTCGGGCGCGTAGCCGGCTTCCACCAGCGTCTCGAACCCGGCCTGGATCAGGTGGGTGATGCCCCCGCACAGCACGGCCTGCTCGCCGAACAGGTCGGTCTCGCATTCCTCGCGGAAGTTGGTCTCGATGATGCCCGAGCGCCCGCCACCGATGGCGCTGGCATAGCTCAGCGCCACGTCCTGCGCATTGCCGCTCGCGTCCTGATGGATGGCGATCAGGCAAGGCACGCCGCCTCCGCGCTGATATTCGCTGCGCACCGTGTGCCCCGGGCCCTTGGGCGCGATCATGAACACGTCGATGTCGGGGCGCGGCTCGATCAGGCCGAAATGCACATTCAGGCCATGCGCAAAGGCAAGCGCCGCGCCGGGCTTCATGTTCGCGCGCAGATCCTGGTCCCAGATCGCCGCCTGATGCTCGTCCGGCGCCAGGATCATGATGATGTCGGCCCACTTGGCCGCATCCGCATTGCTCAGAACCTTGAAGCCCGCACCCTCCGCCTTGGCCGCCGTGGCCGAACCGGGGCGCAGCGCAATCGCCACCTCCGCCACACCCGAATCCCGCAGATTCTGCGCATGGGCATGGCCCTGGCTGCCATAGCCGACAATCGCGACCTTCTTGGATTTCACCAGCGCCAGGTCGGCATCGGCATCATAATAAACGCGCATCTTCAGGACTTCCCTTTGGGTGTGGCCGGCGGGGCCGGCAGATGAAAGGATCAGGCGGCGCTTGCGCCTCGGCAGAGGGCAACGACGCCGCCGCGGGCGACCTCGACGAGGCCGACCTCGCGCATCAGCGCGATAAACTGGTCCACCTTCTGGGTGGAGCCCGAAATCTCGAACACGAAGCTCTGAGTTGTGGTGTCCACAGGGCGCGCGCGGAAGATGTCGGCCAGACGCAGCGCCTCGACCCGCTTCTCGCCCGTGCCCGCCACCTTCACCAGCGCCAGCTCGCGCTCCACATGCGGGCCGAGTTCGGACAGGTCCGTCACAGAATGCACCGGCACCAGCCGGTCCAGCTGGGCGACGATCTGGTCGATCACCCGCCGCGGCCCGGAGGTCACGATGGTGATCCGCGAAACCGCCCCATCGTCCAGCCGCCCGGCCGCCGACACATCGGCCACCGTCAGGCTCTCGATGTTATAGCCGCGCGCCGAGAAGAGCCCGGTGATCCGGCCCAGGACACCGGCCTCGTTGTCGACCATGATCGACAGCGTGTGCCGTTCCGCGGCTTCCTCGGGGAAAAGGGATTTGACAGCGCGCATCAGACCAGCGCCTCGGCACTCTTGTCCACCTTGCCCGCCACCTGGTCGGGGCCCAGAAGCATCTCCGTGTGGGTGGCACCCGACGGGATCATCGGGAAGCAATTGGCGTGCTTCTCCACCATGCAGTCCACGAACACCGGCCCGTCAGCGGCAAGCATGTCGGCAATGCCCTGCTCCAGCTGGTCTGCCGTTTCGATGCGAATGCCCTTCCACCCATAGGCCTCGGCCAGCTTCACGAAATCGGGCAGACTGTCGGAATAGCTTTCGGAATAGCGCCCCTCATAGGTCAGGTCCTGCCACTGGCGCACCATCCCCATATACTCGTTGTTCAGCACGAACACCTTCACCGGCAGGCGATATTGGGTGGCAGTCGCCAGCTCCTGGATGTTCATCTGGATGCTGGCTTCGCCCGCAATGTCGATCACCAGCGCCTTGGGGTTGCCAAGCTGCGCGCCGATGGCGGCCGGCAGGCCATAGCCCATGGTGCCCAGCCCGCCCGAGGTCAGCCATTTGTTCGGCTTCTCGAAATCGAAATGCTGGGCTGCCCACATCTGGTGCTGGCCGACCTCCGTGGTGATGATCGGGTGCTGCTTGTGGGTTGCCTCCCACAAACGCCGGATCGCGTGCTGCGGCTGGATCTTTTCGCCGGACTGGGTGAACGCCAGGCTCTGCCGCGCGCGCCAGCCCTTGATGCGGTTCCACCAGTCATCCTGCGGCTGCGCCTGGTGCCCGCGGGCCCGCCACAGCTTCACCATGTCTTCCAGCACATGGCCCACATCGCCCTCGACGCAGAGGTCGACGCGCACCGTCTTGTTGAAGCTGGAGGGATCGATATCGATATGGATCTTGCGGCTGTGCGGGCTAAACCCGTCCAGCCGCCCCGTCACCCGGTCGTCGAAGCGGGCGCCCAGGCACAGCATCAGGTCGCACTGGTTCATGGCCATATTGGCCTCGAACGTGCCGTGCATCCCCAGCATCCCCAGGAACTGCGGGTCGCTCGCCGGAAAGGCGCCCAGGCCCATCAGCGTGGAGGTGACAGGCGCCTTCGTCAGCCGGGCAAGATCGCGCAGCAGCTGCGCGGCACCGGGCCCCGAATTGATCACCCCACCCCCCATATAGAGGATCGGGCGCTCGGCCACAGCCAGCATCTCCACCGCCGCCTCGATCGCGGAAAGGTCGCCCTTCAGGCGCGGGCGATAGGTTCGGTGCTCGATCCGCGCCGGCTTTTCATAGCGGGCGGTCGCCACCTGCACATCCTTCGGGATATCGATCACCACCGGGCCGGGCCGGCCCGACGTCGCGATGTGGAACGCCTCGTGGATGACGGGGCCCAAGCGCGCCGTCTCTTTCACCAGATAATTGTGCTTGGAACAGTGGCGCGTGATGCCCACCGTGTCGCACTCCTGAAACGCGTCAGAGCCGATGAGGTGGGTGGCGACCTGCCCGGTCAGCACGACGATCGGGATCGAATCCATCAGTGCGTCGGTGATGCCGGTCACCGCATTGGTCGCGCCCGGCCCCGAGGTGACGAGCACGACGCCCGGCTTCCCCGTCGAACGTGCATAGCCCTCGGCCGCATGCACGGCCGCCTGTTCGTGGCGCACCAGGATGTGGCGGATCGCCTTCTGCCGGAACAGGGCGTCATAGATGGGCAGTACGGCACCGCCCGGATAGCCGAAGATGGTGTCCACACCCAGGTCATTGAGTGCCCTGACGATGATGTCGGCCCCGCTCAACTCCCGGCCTTGCATGTGGATTGTCCTTCGTGCTCGTGCTGCTTGTGCCGGGGCGCGCATAGGGAGCCTCGCGCGGCCTGTCAACGGCGACCAGACAGGACATTGCGATTAATGGACCTATTTTGTAATTTTATATCTGCAAGGGGCAGTCAGTGATGCGATTCATGCGATTTCTGTCTGCCCTGGCAGGAGGCGCGCTACTTACGGGAGAGGTTGCACGGCGCGGTGATTCGGTGCTCGCACAGCCCAAGGCCTGGGATGATCTGGCGGCGGGTGCGGTGTTGCTGCTGCTGGCGCTGCTGGGCCCACGCGCCGCACCGGCGTTTCAAGCCGCGGGATGGGGCCTGTTCACGGGCGTGATGCTGGCAAGCTTCGGTATCAATGTCGACGCCGTGCTGGCGGGCGAACCAAAACCGCGCGCCGGATTTTATGCCGGTGTGCTGGCGGTGTTGGCGACGATCGGCGCCGGCGCGGCCCTGTGGTGGGCGCGCCGGCGCTAAACGATCAGTCTGCCGTCGCCCGCTGGCGACGGGCTGCCACGCCGACGACGCCGAAGCCCAGGATCAGCAGGGCCCAGCTCGCGGATTCCGGCACGGCCACCATGCCCAGCGCTGCGTTCGCCAAACGGTCAGCCTGTACCCGAGGCCCGGTCCCGGCAAGGCCCGTGATTGACGTGCGGCAAAGAAAAGCAGGATCTCCGCCCCTGTCAGATCGACATTCGCGGCCAGCCGCCCAGCTGGTTGCGCAGCCATGTCGCCTGCCGCTTGGCATATTGCCGCGTGTCCAGCTTCCAGCGGGCGAGCGCCTCGGCCACCGACAGCTCGCCGGCCAGATGCGCCAGCAGCGGCGGCACGCCGATCGCGCGCATCGCCGGCAGGGCGGGTGACAGCCCGCGCGCGGCCAGACGCTTCACCTCGTGCAGGGCACCCGCTGCCCACATGGCGTCGACACGGGCATCGATGCGCTGCACCAGCTCGTCGCGCGGCCGGTCGATCACCAGCGGCTCCAGCGCAACCCTGCCGGCCAGCCCGCCTTCGGCTGGCGCCGACTGCCAGTCCGCCAGAGAGCGCCCGGTTGATCGGATCACCTCCAGCGCGCGGGCGTTGCGCTGGGCATCGTTGGGGTGGAGGCGCGCGGCCATGACCCTGTCCTCCGCCTCCAGCCGCGCGCGCACCTGGGACGGCGGCATCGTGCGGATGGTCGCCCGGACTTGGAGCTTGATCCCCGGCACGGTCGCGATCCCATCGAGAAGCGTGCGCAGATAGAGGCCGGTGCCCCCCACCAGGATCGGAAGCCGGCCCTGCGCATGCGCCGCGGCAACCTCGGCCCCCGCAAGGCCCGCCCAAAGGGCAGCCGTGCTGGCCTGTGCGCCATCGACCGTGCCGAACAGGCGGTGCGGAGCCCGCGCGCGCTCTGCCTCGGACGGGGCCGCCGACAGGATCGGAAGATCGGCATAGACCTGGCTGGCATCCGCATTGATCAGCACGCCGTCGCGCGCTTCTGCCAGGGCCAGTGCGTAGGCGGACTTGCCGCTGGCAGTCGGCCCTGCGATGACGACCAGCGGAGGACGTTCCACAGCCATGCCACCCCAATCACCCGCGCTCATCGCAACCCTCGTCTCTGCCAGCGGCTTGTCGCAGCAGGACCTGTCGACCGCAAGCGATGCGGTCGCCACGGCCGGGGGTGTCCCCAGTGCCGAGAGCGCGTTCGACCCGCCCCATGCGACCGACCTGGTGATCCGGGGCCTTTCGCAGGCGCAGGCGCGTGCGACCCTGGAGGCTGCCCTTCCCCATCTGGACGTCATCGTCCAACCCGCTTCTCCCACGCGCCGCAAGCGGCTGCTGGTCGCCGACATGGATTCCACCATGATCGCCCAGGAATGCATCGACGAACTCGCCGACTTCGCCGGCCAGAAGGCCGAGATCGCCGCCATCACCGAGCGCGCGATGCAGGGCGAGCTGGATTTCGAGTCCGCGCTGGATGCTCGCGTCGCTGCACTGAAGGGGCTGGCGGCGAGCGCCATCGACCGCTGCCTTGCCGAGCGCATCACCCTCACGCCCGGCGCCCGCACGCTCATCGGCACCATGAAGGCACTCGGCGCGCGCACCCTCCTCATCTCCGGCGGCTTTACGGCCTTCACCGGGCCCATCGCCGCGCGCATCGGCTTCGACCGGCAGGTCGCAAACCTGCTCCACATCGCGGACGGCCGGCTCGACGGCACGGTCGCGAAACCCATCGTCGACAGCGCAGTGAAGCGCGACACGCTGATCGCCGAGCGCGCGACCCTGGGCCTGGAAACTGCCGACACGCTGGCAGTGGGGGACGGCGCCAACGACATCCCCATGCTGCAGGCAGCAGGCCTCGGCATCGCCTACCACGCCAAGCCGAAGGCAGCCGCCGCCGCAGACGCCGCCGTCCGCGTCGGCGACCTCACCGTCCTCCTCAGCGCACAGGGCATCCCGCGCAGCGAATGGATGGCCGGCTAGAGCGTTTTCCGATCAGTTTGCATCATATCCGCAGGAGCTGAAGTAGTTGGCGCATTCGGTGGGCTGGAAGATGTCGACGAGCTTGCCGATGAGGTCCCAGAGGCCGCTGACGGTGCGCTCGCCTTCTTTTCGCAG
>JBKDAC010000385.1:0-5606 GCA_046316515.1 Sandaracinobacter sp.
CGGCTGGGCGACACGCTGCCCGCCGATCCGCCGACGCGCCTGCTCCATATGGACGCCAAGTTCGACAATCTCCTGGTCGATCCCGCCGCGCGCACGGCGACCGCGCTCATCGACTGGGACATGGGCACGCTCGGCCCGCCCGCCTTCGATCTCGCGGTCCTCCTCTCCTACTGGATCGAGCCCGCCGACCCGGCAGAAACCCATGCACTGCGCGCTGTGCCGTCGCTTACCCCCGGCTTTCCGCGCCGCGCCGACGTGGTCGCCGCCTATGCGCGCGCGGCTGGCGACGCGCCGCACAATCTGGGCTGGCACCTGGGCCTTGCCCGGCTGCGGCTCGCCACCGCCTGGATGCAACTCTATCGCTTGTGGCAGCAGGGGGGTCTGGCCGGTGATCGCTATGCGGGCTTCGCGGTGCTTGCCGATGCGATTCTCGCCCAGGCGCTCGACCGGCTTGGAGACATCTGATGATCGACTTCTCAATCCCTGCGGAGCTGGCCGAGCTTGCCGCCCGGACCCGCAAGTTCGTGATCGACGAGATCATCCCCTACGAGCGTGACCCCCGCCTCACCCAGCATGGGCCCACGGACGAGCTTCGACAGGAGCTGGTGGCGCGCGCGCGGGCAGCCGGCCTGCTGTCGATTCAGGTTGCAAAGAAGTTCGGCGGCATGGGCCTGTCCCATGTCGAGGCCGCCGTAGTGCTGGAGGCCGCCGGCTGGTCGACGCTGGGCCCCATCGCCATGAACTGCGCCGCGCCGGATGAAGGCAACATGTTCATCCTCTCGAAAATCTGCCGCGACGACCAGGCCGCGCAGTTTCTGAAACCCGCCGTCGAGGGCCATCGCCGGACGGTCTTTGCCATGACCGAGCCCGACGGCGCCGGATCGGACCCGGCCCAGCTGAAGACCGAGGCCGTGTTCGACGGCACCAACTATGTGATCAACGGCCTGAAGTGGCTGATCACCGGGGCCAATGGCGCCAAGACCTGGATCATCATGGCGCGCGTCGCCCCCAACGCGCATGGCGCCCCCCAAGTCCAGAAGGGCGGCCCCACCCTGTTCCTGTGCGAAGGCGACACGCCGGGCATCGTGATCGAGCGCGTCATGAACTCGATGGACCGCAACTATGTCGAAGGCCATGGCGTCGTCCGCTTCGACAATCTCACCCTGCCGGCCAGCGCCGTGCTGGGCGAGGTAGGCGAGGCCTTCCGCTATGCCCAGATGCGGCTGGCGCCTGCCCGGATGACCCACTGCATGCGCTGGGTGGGCGCTGCCGCCCGGGCGCACGCGATCGCGATCCAGCATGCCCGCACCCGCACCGCCTTCGGCAAGGTGCTGGGCGAGCATCAGGGCGTCAGCTTCCTGCTGGCGCAGAACGAGATCGACCTGAAGGTCAGCCGCCTGCTGATCTGGCAGACCGCCTGGCTGATGGACCAGGGCGTGAAGGGCCGGCACGAAAGCTCGATCGCCAAGGCCGAGATTTCCGAGCGGCTGTTCCAGGTGACCGACCGCTGCGTGCAGGTGCTGGGCGGCATCGGCGTGACCGACGAGACGGTGGTCGAGATGATCTACCGCGATATGCGCCCGTTCCGGCTGTATGACGGCCCGACCGAGGTGCACAAGTTCGCCATCGGCCGCCAGCTGATGCGCAACGGCACCGAGTTCGAGGCGACGCCGACCGCAGACGGGCTGCCGATCCCCTATGTGAAAGCCGCTGAATGAGTGACCCCGGCGGGCGCGCTGTCTGGCAAGGCAGGTTTCTGGAAGCCCATGTCGCCCCCTGGGGCGAGGCGGGCCAGTGGGAATATGTGAAACGGGCCCGCGGTATCCAGGCCGCCGTCATCATCGCCCTCACCGGGGCGCATGAGATCGTGCTGGTGGAACAGTACCGCCCCCCGCTCGGCCGGGCCTGCATCGAACTGCCCGCCGGCCTGGTGGGCGACGAGACCGAGGGCGAGGAAATCTTCGCCTCTGCCCAGCGCGAGCTGCACGAGGAAACCGGCTTCGAGGCGCGCGAGTGGGAGGAGATCGGCGAATTCGCCTCCTCACCCGGTATGGTGGGCGAGATCTTCCACCTCTATCGCGCGACCGGCCTCTCCCGTACGGGAGCCGGCGGGGGCACCGCCTCCGAAGGCATCCGCGTCCATGTGGTGCCGGTGTCCGGCATCCCGGCCTTCATCGCCGAATCCCGCGCGCGCGGCTGCGCGATCGACACGCGGCTCCTTATCGGCCTTTCGCTCGTCTGAGCAGCTCCACCCGGATCGCGCTTGCCAAGGGCGTGGTGCGGGCTTCGTCCAGCCGGGTGATCCATGCGGCCGGCGTCAGGCCGTCCTGTGCCACGGCGGAGTCAAAGGCCGCCCAGAAGTCGGGCTCCAGCGCGACGGAGGTGCGGTGACCCTGGATGGTGAAGGAGCGCTTGGTCAGCATGGGCGGCCGTGGCCTGGAGAAGGATTGCGCAGCAATCGTGCGGAACCGCAGGTCAGCCGAAGGCTGAACGTCCACGGACTCGCACATGCGACCGGCCGGCGGAGTCGCGGGTCTCTACCCGTGGCCCGTCCGACGGCGCAGGCTTTGCCTGCGCCCGCTTGCCTTTGCGGGGGTCGGGCAAAGCCCGCCCTCTCCGCTTGAAAGAAACAGGGAAGAAGGAAGTCGGCGTCCGGCAAAACCGGACTCGTCCGACAGGTTCGGCGGGCTGATGCCCGCCGCCCTGCCAGCCGTGACTTCGGCGAGTTTGCGGGCCTTCCCGGCATTGCTGCGCAATCCCGGTCCAGGCCGCAGCCGTCTTCGTCAGTACATATGTTGCCCACCATTGACCGACATCGTCGAGCCCGTGATGAACCCGGCATCCTCGCTGCACAGGAACACCACCGCCCGCGCAATCTCGTCCGCATGGCCCAGCCGCCCAACCGGGATCTTTGCGACTATCTTTTCCAGCACGTCGGGCGGAACGGCCGCCACCATGTCGGTGTCGATATAGCCCGGCGCGATCGCGTTCACCGTCACCCCGAACTTGGCGCCTTCCTGCGCCAGTGCCTTGGTGAAGCCGTGGATGCCCGACTTGGCGGCGGCATAGTTCACCTGGCCATATTGCCCGGCCTGGCCGTTGATCGATCCGATGTTCACGATCCGCCCCCAGCCGCGCTGGCGCATCCCCGGAAAGGTCGCCTTGGCGGTGTTGAAACAGCCGCCCAGGTTCACGTCCAGCACTTCCTTCCAGGCTTCGAAGCTCATCTTCAGCAGCGTGCCGTCGCGCGTGATTCCCGCATTGTTGACGACCACATCCACCGGCCCCAGTTCGGCCTCGATCGCGGCCACATTGTCCAGCGTTGCCTGGTGGTCGGCGACATTCCACTTCCAGGCCTTGATCCCCGTCCGCTCGGTAAAGGCCTTCGCACGATCGTCGGAGCCGACATAGTTGGCGGCCACCGTGAACCCGGCGGCCTTCAGACCGGTGCAGATGGCTTCCCCGATGCCCCGGGTTCCCCCGGTGACCAATGCAACACGTGCCATGAACCTCTCCACTTGCTTGTTTCGCCAAAGCTAGACGGGGGGCAGCGCGCGCACAAGCGGGCGCGCGGCGGAAAATCTCAGCTGATCCAGCCGGCAGATGTTTCTAGCCGGCCCAGCCGGCAGACATTTCTAGCCGGCCCAGCCGGCGAGCGCCTCAGACAGGATGGTCTTCAGCATCGCCATGCCTTCGTCGGATGTGTTGAGGCAGGGGAGCGCCGCGTAATGGGTGCCGCCCTTCTCAAGGAAGGCGTCGCGCGCTTCCTCGGCAATTTCCTCCAGCGTCTCGATGCAGTCGGCCGAAAAGCCCGGCATCAGCACGGCCACCTTCTTGCACCCGGCCTCGGCCATCTCTTCCAGCAGCGGCTGGGTATAGGGCTTCAGCCATTCGGCCCGGCCGAACAGGCTCTGGAAGGCGATCGGCATCTGCTCGGCGCTCATGCCCATTGCCTCGCGCAGCAGGCGCGCGGTCTTCTGGCACTGGCAATGATAGGGGTCGCCCAGGCCCAGCGTTCGGCGCGGCATGCCATGAAAGCTGAGCACGATGCGGTCGGGCACGAAATCGAGTCCGGCCAGGCTGCTCTCCAGTGATGTCTTCAGCGCCGCGATGTGGGCGGGATGATCGTGATAGGGCGCCAGCGTGCGCAGCGACGGCATCCAGCGCTGGCCATTGGCCCAGCGGAAGGTCTCGTCCAGCACGCTGCCCGTCGTGGCGCCGGAATATTGCGGGTAGAGCGGCGCGATGCAGATGCGGTCGCAACCTTGCGCCTTCAGCCGGTCCAGCCGCTCGTCCATCGCCGGCCGACCATAGCGCATGGCATAATCGACCACGACGTTCGGCCCGAAGGCACCGTCCAGCAGCTTTGCCTGGTTGCGCGTGATCAGCTTCAGCGGGCTTTCGTTTTCCGCCCGGTCCCAGATCTTGGCGTAATTGGCGGCGGTCGTCTTCGGCCGGGTGTTCAGGATCACCAGCTTCAGCAGCGGCTGCCACAGGATCGCCGGGATCTCCACCACCCGCCTGTCCGACAGGAACTGGTTGAGGTAGGTCTTGACCGCGGGCGCGTCGGGGGCGTCCGGCGAGCCCAGGTTCACGAGCAAAAGCCCGACCTTGCCCGAGCGGACGGGCGGGTGATCGACAGGGCGCGCCATCTAGGCGGTATAGACCCGGGCGAGCGGCAGGCTGCGCGCGCGTTTGCCCGTCGCGGCGGCCAGCGCATTGGCAAGGGCCGGGGCCGCGGGCGGCAGGCCGGGCTCTCCGACCCCGCCCAGCGGGCCGCCGGAATTGACGATGACCGTCGCCACCCGGGCCGGCGCATCCTGCAGCCGCAGCACGGTATAGCTGTGGAAGTTGCGCTGCTCGGCCTCGCCCTCGGCGAAGGTGATTTCCTCACCCAGCGCCGCAGACAGGCCCATGATGGCAGCGCCCTCCAGCTGGGCACGCACGCTATCGGGGGCGATCGCCCGTCCGCAGTCGATCGCGCTGACCACTTCCACAAGGCGGACCTGCCCGGCAACGATGCCTGCCGTCACCACCATCGCCGCGATCGAGCCGAAGCTTTCGTGCAGCGCGATGCCGCGCGCGAAGCCCTTCGGCGCAGGCTCGCCCCACTTGCCATGTTCGGCGGCCGCCTTCAGCACGGCGGCGTGGCGGGGCTTGCCCTCCAGCAGGCGCAGGCGGAAGGCCAGCGGATCGACACCGGCGGCGGCGGCCATCTCGTCAATGAAGCTTTCCACGATAAAGCCGGAAAAGCTGTGCCCGACCGAGCGCCAATAGCCCAGCGGCGCAGGCTGGGACACCGGCACATGGACCGCGCGGAAGGCGTCGACCGCATAAGGGATTTCGGCCAGGCCCTCGATCTCGGCAGCAGAGGCCTTGTCCGCGTCGGTCGCCATGGCGGGCATGTTGCGCTTGCTGAAATTGTTGTTGACCGCCGGCACGGCGATGCGGCTGTCCCAGGCGGCGACCGCCTTGTCGGCCGACAGCACGCCGCGCATGCGGGCGTGAACAGGCGGACGGAACCGGTCGCTGCCAAGATCCTCCTCCCGGCTCCAGATCAGCTGAACGGGCTTGTCGATGGCCTTTGCGATCAGTGCCGCCTCGAC
>JBKDAC010000386.1:0-6172 GCA_046316515.1 Sandaracinobacter sp.
GGGAGTTGTCGGGATAGACGAAGGGCTGACCGACGGAATATTTGTACGCCATCGCCGCGATCGTGGGCATCTTGGCGATCAGCCGGTGGCTGGCGATCATCCGCTGCTTCGGGTCATCGATGTCGGTGGAGTCGTGATAGAAGGCCGAAAGCGCCCCCACCACGCCGCACATGATCGCCATGGGGTGCGCGTCGCGCCGGAACCCGCGATAGAAGTTCATCAGCTGCTCGTGCACCATCGTATGCCGCGTGATCGTATAGACGAAGGTGTCGAGCTCTTCCTTCGTGGGCAGTTCGCCCTCGGTCAGCAGATAGGCGACTTCGGGAAAGCTCGAATGCTCGGCCAGCTGCTGGATCGGATAGCCGCGGTGCAGCAGCACGCCGGCGTCTCCGTCAATGTAGGTGATGGCGGATTCACAGGATGCCGTGCTGGTGAAGCCGGGGTCGAAGGTGAAGGCGCCGGTCTGGGCATACATCTTGCGGATGTCGATCACCTGCGGGCCGATGCTGCCATCCCTTACGGGCATCTCGAGCGCCTTGGCGCCCAGGCTGAGTTTGGCTTGCTCGCTCATCAATGACCCTTCCAGTCTCTATCCACCGGCGCCGCCGGCACCTGTTACCTGCCCCAGCGCATCGTCGATGCGCCCAACTTGCCCCAGCGCATCGTCGATGCGCCCCAGGCTTTCGTCCCGCCCCAGGGCCGCCATCACGGCGAACACGCTGGGGGCATTGGCCTGGCCCGTCAGTGCCGCCCGAAGCGGCCCCGCCACCTTGCCCAGCCCGAGCCCTCGCGCCTCGGCAAAGGCCTTCGCCGCCGCCTCCAGCGCGTCCCGCTCCCAGCCCGGCACCGCGGCCAGCGAGGCGCGGGTGTCAGCCAGCAGCGACAGACCGGGGCCGTCTAGCAACTTTGACGCGGCCTCGTCCATTGGAAGTGGGCGGCTGCGAACAAGAAACAATGCTGATCCTGCCAACTCGTTCAGGTTCTTGGCCCTTGTCTTCAGCTCGTCCATGCTGCGAAGCAGCACCTCGCGGTTTTCATCGGTCAGCCCGCGCCCAAGGGACTCGGCCATCCGCGGTGCCGTCAACGCCACCAGCCGGCCATTGTCCGCCTGCTTCATATAGTGGGCATTCACGCTTTCGAGCTTCTTCAGGTCAAACCGCCCCGGAGAGCGTCCCACGCCGTCCAGGTCGAACAGGGGAATGGCCTCTTGCCGCGTCACCAGTTCGGTGTCGCCATGCGCCCAGCCCAGCCGCAGCAGATAATTCTCCAGCGCTTCGGGCAGGATCCCCATGTCTTGCGCGTAGGCCTCCACCCCCAGCGCGCCATGCCGCTTCGACAGCTTTGCACCATCGGGCCCGTGGATCATCGGCACATGGGCATAGACGGGCTCCGGCCAGCCCAGCGCCCGGATCAGCGCCAGCTGGCGGAACGTGTTGGTCAGATGGTCGTCGCCGCGGATCACGTCGGTCACGCCCATGTCATGGTCGTCCACCACCACCGCCAGCATATAGGTGGGCGTCCCGTCCGATCGCAGCAGCACGAAATCGTCCAGCTCGGAATTGGCCTGGCGCACAATGCCCTGCACCTGGTCCTCGATCACCGTCTCGCCGTCGCGCGGCGCCTTCAGCCGCACAGCAAAGGGTTGTCCCTCGGGCCAGTCCGTCCGGTCCCGCCAGCGCCCATCATATCGCTGGGGCAGGCCGTTCGCCTTCTGCGCCTCCCGCATCGCCGCCAGCTCTTCCGGCGTCGCATAGCAGCGATAGGCCTTGCCCTCCGCAAGCAGACGGCGGGCGATCGCGGCATGCCGGACGGCGCGCGCGAACTGGAACAGCGGCGGCCGGTCGGCCGTCAGCCCCATCCACGCCATGCCATCCAGGATCTTGGCGATCGCATCGTCGGTCGATCGCGCCCGGTCGGTGTCCTCGATTCGCAGCAGGAAGCTGCCGCCATGGTGCCGCGCATACAGCCAGTTGAACAGCGCCGTGCGCGCTCCCCCGATGTGCAGATAGCCGGTGGGGGAGGGGGCAAAGCGCGTGACCGGCCGCGGCAGCCCTGCATAGTCGGGCAGGACGGCGTCATCGGCCTGCGAAGGAAGGGAATCGCTTGCGTCTGGCATCTCGGAATCCGAAGCTGGGGGCCGGGGTCGGCCGCTCTTGTGAAACACGGGAAGGGGCTGTTCGGGCGCGTGGCTAGCACCATCGCAGGATCGGGGCAAAAGGCGGATGGCGAAATCCCGTCCGTCCGGCCGGACCCGCTTGCCCGGCGTGCCGCGCCCCGCGCCGCACGCATCGCGGCCCTTCAGGCCGAGCGTGCGCAGGCCATCCTCTTCGCGCCCGTTCTGCTGGGGGCCGGAATCGCGCTGTGGCTGCTGCTTCCCTACAATGGCCAGCGCCAGGCGGCCTTGCTGGTGTCGCTTGCGGTCGCCCTGCTGGGGTTGGGTCTTGCAGGGCAGGGCCGCCGCCTACTTGTCGCAGCCGGCCTTCTGCTGGCACTCGGGCTGGTTGCCGCCGAATGGCGCAGCGCCAGCGTCGCCGCGCCCCGCCTCCACCACCGCCTCACCGCAGCGCCCATCACCGGCACGGTCCTGTCCGTCACCCCACGCGACGGCGGCGAACGCCACATGCTGCTTCTGCAGCGCGACGCGAGCAGCGTGGATCCCGCTGTCATCGTGCGCCTCGGACTTCCCGGCGCGCTGCCCCCAGGCATCCAGCCGGGCGCCCGGATCACGGTTCCCGCCATGCTGGGCCCAGTGCCCGGCCCGGCGCTGCCCGGCGCCCATGATCCCGCCCGCCGCGCCTGGTTCGAGGGCGTCTCCGTCACCGGCCGTGCACTCGGCCCGCCGCGCCTCATTGCGCCCGCCCCCGGAACAGTAAGGGCGCTGCCGCGCGCGCGCCAGATGCTGGGCGACCGGATCGCAAACAGCCTGGGCGGCGATGCCGGAGCCATCGCAGTCGCCCTGACAGTCGGCGATCAGGGCCGCATCCGTCCCCAGCTGCTTCAGGCGATGCGCGTCGCCGG
The DNA here is from genome assembly GCA_046316515.1 of Sandaracinobacter sp. Classification (GTDB taxonomy): domain Bacteria; phylum Pseudomonadota; class Alphaproteobacteria; order Sphingomonadales; family Sphingomonadaceae; genus Sandaracinobacteroides. The sequence goes on from JBKDAC010000386.1 coordinate 3,019, forward strand.
CCTCGCCCATATCCTCACCGTGTCGGGCTTCCACATCGCGGTCCTCGTCGGCGGGCTGCTCTTCGGGCTCAGGCGCCTGCTGGCCCTATGGGGCTGGCTCGCGCTGCGCGTGTCGGTCACCCGGATCGCCGCCATTCTCGCCGGTATCGGCGGCACGGCCTATGCGGTCCTGTCCGGCGCCGAACTACCCGCCGTGCGCGCCGCCATCGCCGCCTGGGTGGTGCTCGCCGCCCTGATGCTGGGTCGCGACCCGCTCGCCCCCCGGCTGATCGCACTGGCGGCCTTCCTGATCCTGCTGCTCCGCCCCGAAGCGCTGGCCAGCCCGTCGTTCCAGCTCAGCTTCGCGGCCGTCACGGCACTCGCAGCACTTGCCCGCTCCCGCATAGGCGCGCGCCTCGCACCCCAGGCAGACGATGGCCCCCTGCTGCGCGCCGCCCGGTTCCTCATGGCCCTGCTGGCCGCAGGCTTCGTTGCCGAACTGGTGCTGACGCCCATCGCCATGGCCCATTTCGGCCGCGCCGGCGCCTATGGCGTGATCGCGAACATGGCCGCCGTGCCCCTCACAAGCATCCTTGTGATGCCGCTTCTGGGGGCCTGGCTCCTCCTGAAACCCCTCGGGCTGGGCGTCCTGGCAGAGCCGCCCCTGCGCGCCGCGCTCGATGCGCTCGCCGGAATCGGCCTGTCGGTGTCGGCTTGGCCCGGCGCCACCCTCAGCATGCCCGCGATGCCGCCCGCCGCACTCGCGTTGCTGGTGGCCGGCGGCCTGCTGGTCCTGCTGCTGGCCGGCCGGCTCCGCTGGGCGGGTCTTCCGCTCCTCCTCATGGGCGGCCTTTGGGCCCTGCTGGCGCCGCGCCCGGACATCTTCGTCGGCGCCGATGGCCGGCAGGTGGCAGTCGTCGCCAACGGCGAGCTCCATCTGCTGCGCGGCCACCGGGGCGGCTTCCTGGTCGGCAACTGGGCCGAGCAGGCCGCCGCCCGCCCCGACGCGCGGATCGATACCCTCCCGGGCGCGCGCTGCGCCCCCGCCGGCTGCGCCGTCACGGTCCGGGGCCTGCGCCTCCTCGCCCTCACACAGGCCGCAGACCCCGAGCATGGGGGCAATCGCCGGGCACTGGTCGCCGCCTGCGCCCGGGCCGATGTCGTCACCGCCCCCTTCGCGCTGCCCGCCACCTGCCGCCCCCGCTGGCAACGGCTCGACCGCCCGGCGCTGCGCCGATCGGGGGCCGCCGCACTCCACGCAGCCACGCGCCGCATCCAGACCGTCGCCGATCGCGCGGGCGACCAGCCCTGGAGCCCGTCGGCCCTTCCGGGCACACGCCCCCGCCTGCTAGGAGCGCCGGTATGGACGGGCGTGATCGCAGAATGAGCGAAGACTGGGCAGCCGAACGGCTGGCCCAGCTTGCAACCCTGATCGAGGCGCACAGCCGCGCCTATTATCAACAGGATACGCCCCACATCTCCGATGCCGCGTTCGACGCCCTCGTCGCCGAGAACAAGGCGCTCGAAGCGGAATTCCCGCACCTCGTCCGCGCCGATTCGCCCAGCAGCCGCGTCGGCGCGGCGCCGGCCCCCGGCTTCGGCAAGGTCCGCCACGCCCGGCCCATGCTCAGCCTCGACAACGGCTTCACCGCCAACGACGCGCAGGAGTTCGAGGCGCGAATCCGTCGCTTCCTGAACCTTGCCGCAGACCAGCCCATCGCCTTCACCGCCGAAGCCAAGATCGACGGCCTGTCGCTCAGCCTGCGCTACGAAGGCCGCCGCCTCGTCACCGCCGCCACCCGCGGCGACGGCGCCGAGGGCGAAGAAGTCACCGCCAACGCCCGCACCGTGCAGGGCATCCCGCACAGCCTTCCCGCCAACGCCCCCGACATCGTCGAGGTGCGCGGCGAGGTCTACATGACGTGGAGCGCCTTCCAGGCCCTGAACGCCGCGCAGGCGGCAGCCGGTGCCAAGGTCTTCGCCAACCCCCGCAACGCGGCGGCCGGCTCGCTCCGCCAGATCGACCCCACGGTCACGGCATCCCGCCCGCTCGCCTTCTACGCCCATGGCTGGGGCGAACTCTCCGCCCCCCTCGCCGACAGCCAGTTCGAGGCCATGAAGCAGCTGGAAAGCTGGGGTTTTCCCGTCTCCGACACGCTCGCCCGCTGCACCGGCATGGGCGAGGTGATGGGGCGCTACAGCATGCTGCAACAGGCTCGCCCGACGCTCGGCTACGACATCGACGGCCTCGTCTCGAAGGTCGACAGCCTCGCCCTTCAGGAGCGCCTTGGCCAGGTCGCCCGCCACCCGCGCTGGGCACTCGCCCACAAGTTCCCGGCCGAACGCGCGCTAACCGAACTCCTCGCAATCGACATCCAGGTCGGCCGCACCGGGGCGCTCACCCCCGTCGCCCGCCTCAAGCCCGTCACAGTCGGCGGCGTCGTCGTCACCAACGCCACCCTCCACAACGAGGATGAGATCCGCCGCAAGGACTTCCGCGTCGGAGACACGGTGGAAGTGCAGCGTGCAGGCGACGTGATCCCACAGCTGCTCAGCTGGACCGGCACTGAGGCCGCCCACGCCGCCCGCGCCGAGTATGTATTCCCCGACCATTGCCCCGATTGCGGCAGCCTCGCCGTGCGCGAGGAAGGGGAGGCCGTGCGCCGCTGCACCGGCGGCCTCATCTGCCCGGCCCAGCGCTATGAACGTCTCCGCCACTTCGTCTCCCGCCGCGCGGTCGACATCGACGGGCTCGGCGGCAAGAGTCTCGAAGAGTTCATCGACCTGGGCTGGATCGCCAACCCGGCCGACATCTTCCGCCTCCGCACCCACGCCGACGAACTGCGCCGGCGCGAGGGCTGGAAGGACAAATCCGTCCAGAACCTGATCGACAGCATCGAAGCCCGCCGCACCGTAGGCCTCGATCGCCTGCACTTCGGCCTCGGCATCCGCCACGTCGGCGAAGTGACCGCCCGCGATCTCGCCAGGGCCTGCAACATCTGGCCTAACATCACAGCGCTGCTCGACCGCCTCGTCGCCCACGCCCCCGAACCGGCCCTCGGAGAGACGGAGGCAAAACACTGGAAGCGCGTGGCCACCGACCGCGCGGCAATCGTCGGCGTCGCCGGCATCGGCCCCGAGGTCGCCTCCGCGCTCGCCGACTTCTGGGCCGAAC
>JBKDAC010000387.1:0-2910 GCA_046316515.1 Sandaracinobacter sp.
CGAGGCCGAACAACAGGCCGGCCGTGGTGACGGCATTGGGCGAGATTCGCAGGTGGATTGCCGCCGGCAAAAGGGCAGCCGATAGGCGGTGCACGGCCAGTCGGTTGGTGAGAGGTTCGATTTCTGTCGGGCGTCCTGTCATGGGGTGACCCTCGCAAATGTGCATGCGGGCTGGCAAGCTTGGTGATGGCCCATTAAGGACGCTCACCATGGATTCCCTTGCAGGCCGCCCCGACTTTGTCGCTGTACTCATGGTGGGCGAGACGCTGGGAGGGGTCGAGCCGCCCGGCCTGGGCGTGGTTGGCGGGATCAGCCTGCTGGGACGGCAGGTGCGCATGGCGCTGAAGGCTGGGGCCGGGCGCGTGCTGGTAATGGCCCCAGCGCTGACGGCGGACCTGGGGGCGCGCCTGTCCGAAGAGGCGCGGTTGGAGCGGGCGGCAACGGCCGCGCAGCTGGGCGAGCGGCTGGCGGGCGAAACCCGGCTTGTTCTGATACTGGCGCCCGGGTTGCTGATCGACGAGCGGCTGGTAATGGCGCTGCTGGCGCGGGGGGCGCAGGAAGGGGCCGGGGTGCCGCTTCTGCTGGCGTTCGAAGGCCTGGCCCCGCCGGGTGCGGAGCGGCTGGACTCATCGACCCACTGGGCGGGTGCGGCCCTGTTGCCGGCGCCCCTGGTGGCGGATGTTACGGCAGGGCTTGGCGAATGGGAGCTTTCGGGCACCCTGGTGCGGGCGGCCTGTGAGGCGGGCGCCGGGCGGCTGGCGGTGGAAAGCCTGCCGACCTATGCCCCGGCGCGGCGGCGCGAAGCGCCGATGATCTGGGCGCGGCCGCTGGACACGGCGGCGCGGGCGGCCGGCACCGACAGCCTGGTGGCGGCGGCGCAGAAGGGCTGCCTGGACTGGCCGGCGCGGTTCATTCACCCGCGAATCGAGGATGGGCTGGTCAGGCTGCTGCTGCCGACCCCGGTGACGCCCAACATGGTGACTATGCTGACCAGCCTGCTGGGGCTGGCCGCCATGTGGCTGTTTGCGACCGGCGCGCTGTGGTGGGGCCTGGCGCTGGTGCTGCTGATCGGGCCGCTGGACGGGGTGGACGGCAAGCTGGCGCGGACGCGGCACGAGTTTTCCCGCTGGGGAGATCTTGAGCATGTGCTGGACAAGGTGCTGGAATATGGCTGGATCCTGGCGCTCGCCCATTGGTTCGCGCAGACCCATGGCGTGGCAGCCTGGCTGGCCGGCGGCGGGATCTGACTGAGTGCCCTGTCGGAGTCGGCCTCTGGCGAGTTCTTCCGGCGATTCACCGGGCGGCAGCTGGATGATTGGGGGCCCTTCGAGCGGCAGTTCCGGCTGGTGGGCGGGCGCCGCAACACCTTTTTCTGGAGCCTTTTGCCCTTTGCGGCACTTGGGGCATGGTGGGCCGGGTATATGATGATCCTCGGCTATGCCGTGGTCACTTTTACCGTGTCGCACTGGCGGCTGCTGAAGGCGGTCGGCGAATATGGAAGCCGGATCAGCGCTGACGTGCGCGGAAATTTTGCGCGGACTGCCTATGATTTCTTGCCGAAGCGGAAGCCTGAAGCTAGGTGAGCGCCCATATGTTGCAAAATTCTGACGCGTCGGCCTGCGTTGGGGGCCTTGGATGCGTTCCTTCAGGACCAACTTTTGGAAGGACGGGCACCGCCTAATGACTCTGATCAACGTTGCCATTGCCGGGATTGGCAATTGCGCCAGTTCTTTGGTGCAGGGGATCGCCCATTATTCAAACGGCGGCGCCAACGAGGCGATTGGGCTGAGCCATTGGGACCTGGGCGGCTGGCGGCCGCGGGACCTGCGAATCGTCGCCGGATTCGATGTGGACCGCCGCAAGGTGGGTCTGGACGTAGCCGAGGCCATCTTTGCCAAGCCCAACTGCACGACCGTCTTCTGTGACCATGTGGCGCCGACGGGTGCGAAGGTGATGATGGGCCCGGTGCTGGACGGCGTGGCGCCGCACATGCTGGAAGCGCCCGAAGGCCGCAGCTTCCGCGTGGCCGACCTGCCCGAGCCGACGCTGGACGAGGTGGTGGAAGCCCTGAAGCGTGCCGACGCCCATGTGCTGATGAACTATCTGCCGGTGGGCAGCCAGAAGGCGACCGAATTCTATGCCGAGGCCGCGCTGCGGGCTGGTGTCGCGTTCGTGAACAACATTCCCGTGTTCATCGCGAGCAACCCGGAATGGGCGCGCCGTTTTGCCGAAGCCGGCGTTCCACTGATCGGCGACGACATCAAGGCGCAGCTGGGCGCGACCATCGTGCACCGGACGCTGACCGAGTTGTTCGCACGCCGGGGTGTGCGGGTGAACCGGACCTATCAGCTGAACACCGGCGGCAACACCGACTTCCTGAACATGCTGGCGCGGGACCGGCTGGAATCGAAGAAGATTTCCAAGACCGAGGCAGTGCAGTCTGCCAGCGATCGGCGCCTGGACGACGACAATATCCATGTCGGCCCGTCGGACTATGTGGCCTGGCAGAACGACAACAAGGTCTGCTTCCTGCGCATGGAAGGCGAGATGTTCGGCGGCGTGCCGCTGAACCTGGAGCTGCGGCTGTCGGTCGAGGACAGCCCGAATTCGGCCGGGGTCGCGATCGACCTGGTGCGCTGTGCGGCACTGGCGCGCAAGCGCGGCCAGGGCGGCATCGTGGCGTCGGCGTCGGCTGCCTTCTGCAAGCACCCGCCGCAGCAGATGGAGGACGGTCAGGCAAGTGCTGCGCTGGAAACCTTCATCCACGCCGAACCGGACGAACCCGGCCAGACCCGGCACTGATCCCGGCGAGCGGGGCACAGGCGCGTGACCGGCGCAGTCGGGGAGGCGACTGGGCGGCATGCGATTGTACTGGCGGCCGGAGCGGGATCGCGCCTGCTGGACATGGAG
>JBKDAC010000388.1:0-5085 GCA_046316515.1 Sandaracinobacter sp.
AAAACGTGCTGCCCGACCGTTGCCACCCGGCGCATCTACCAGCCGGGTTTCACGCGAGTCGCGTGAAAGTGGGTCGCATCGGGCACAACCTCGGGCCAACTGCCTGACGTGGCGATCAGGGCGATCGCCTTTGCCGTTTCCCACTGGACCATGTTGGTCGGCGCCGGCATGCTGCCGCCGCGCACGAAGCTGAACTGCTTGGGGGCCTTCACCACGTCGCAGATGCTGCCACCGAAGCGACCGGCTTCCACGCGGTTCAGGATCACCTGCGCCACGGCCAGCTGACCGTCCAGCGGCTCGCCCTTGGATTCGAAATAGACCGCGGTTGCCAAGCACTCCATCTCGGCATCGAGGCGAGCCTCGCCTGTGGCACGCACCTCGCGGACAAGCTGTGCAAGGCTGCCGGCTTCGGGCAGGATCAGCCCCAGGTCGGGCTCAGCAAATTCGGGATGGTCTTCCACCGCTTCAACCGCGGGCTCGGCCAGAGCTTCCACGGGAGCAGGGGCAATGTCGTTCAGGAAGGCAATGTCGCTGTTCGGGGCCTCACCGGCCGCGAGCAGGAAGATGGCAGCCGCCGAAAGGCCGACCGCACGAAACTGGTTTCGCATCAAGCACTCGTCACTCGCGGTTCCTGGGGCTGCGGACGAGGGGCGAGGAGGGCGCATCATGCGCAACCCTCGAGCCTGCGACCGCGCGAACCGCGCCAATCACGCCAGCAATCCTGCCCGGGATGGCCGGTGCACTGCTGGGGCCACCGAAAGGCGGTGGAAGTCCCAGACAGGCAGGTCCCTCTATGGGGTGTCATGGGCCTGTCACAGCGCACGGACGGGCCGTTCGTTCATCCAGCGGAAACGGTCAATGACTTATGGCAATTCCCGGGACGAAACGTTCCAGGGCAGCGATGTCCAGTTCCAGCACCCACAGGTCCGGATCGAATCTCGCCTGCCTGTGAATGAAGGTATCGACCGCTTCGGATCCATCCGCAGCCCGCCGCCAGCTCGGGCTGCCGTCCAGCATCGGCACCTTCTCATAGGCCGCAACCTTGGCGCCATGCCGATGCACCAGCACCAGCGCCGCCCCCCATTCGCTTCCCTTGCGGAGCACCGTTGCAAAGCCGCCTGCGCCCTGCACCTGCCGCACCAGGGCCGGCACCAGCGCGCTGGCCGGAAGGACATGCTCGGGCAGCCCGTCAGCCACCCGCATAGCCGGGAAGGTCCGCCAGGCGGATGCGGGACCGCATGAAAGTGCCCTGCCCCCGGGCCACTTCCTCGCCATCCGCATCCAGCAGCCGGCTCTCGGCGATCAGCACCCGCCGCGCGCCCGATACCCATTGCCCGATGGCAACCAGCGGTTCCGCCTTCACCGGGCGGGTCAGGAACAGGTTGAACTGGGTGGTAAGGACGAAGCAGTCCTCCACCATCGCGTTGGCGGCATAGAAGGCCGCATCATCCAGCATCTTGAAATAGATGGTGCCATGCGCCGCGCCGGCGGCGTGGAACATGTCGGGCGTGATTTCGAAGCGGATCTCGGCCTTTCCCCGCGCCGGGATCACAAGGCGCGACCGGAAGATGCCGTTCACCGGCGCATGGGCATAGAGCCGCTCCAGCCCGCGCAGATGACTGTCGGGCGCGCCTGTCATGCGGCCTGCTTCGCCTGGCCGGCCAACAGCGCCCACAATGCGCCAGCATCGTTCACGCCCCGCATCTTTTCCACCAGGGCCCGGTCGCGCAGCGTTCGGCTGAGCAGGGCGAGCGCCTTCAGATTGTCGGGGCCCGCTTTATCGGGCCCGGCGAGCGCGAGCACGAGATCGACCGGAATTCCGTCGACGGCGCTCCATTCCACCGGATGGGCCAGCCGCACGACCGCTGCCGTCAGGCGGGGAAATCCGCTGACCCGACCATGCGGAATCGCGGTCCCATCACCAAAGCCGGTGGTGCCCAGCCGCTCGCGGTCTGCAAGGGCCTGCACGATCGTCTCGGGCGGGACATCGCCTGCCGAGGCCAGAAGGGTGGCCGCCCGCTCGAACACATGCTTCTGGCTGGTCGCAGTGGTATCGAGCACGACCGCGTCGGGTGCCAGCAATGTCCCAAAATCCATGAAATCCGTCCAGACAGTCTCGAAGGCCGCAGCCATAGACGGCATTCACAGCCTTGGGTTCAGTCCCGGGGCTCGACCCAGCCGATGTTCCCATCCTCCCGGCGATAGACCATATTCAGGGCTCCTGTCCCGCTGTTCTTGAACAGAAGCGCCGTCGTGTTCCTGAGGTCCAGCATCATCACCGCGTCCGAAACGCTGGCCTCCGGAATGTCGACCTTGGTTTCGGCAATCGTCAGCGGTGCGTCGGCGGCCTCCTCTTCGTCGGGCTGCGACTCGAAGATCCGGTACTCGGCATTGGCAGGCACTTCGGCCAGCGGCAGACCGTCCAGCGTCGCACCACCAGACTTGTCCTTGATACGGCGCATATAGCGCCGCAACTGCTTCTCGATCTTGTCGGCCGCGCCATCGAACGCGATGTTGGCAACGCCCGCCCGGTTGGAGCCCTTCAGCACCAGCCCCTGCATCACGTGCATCACGATATCGCACTGGAAGCTGTCGTGCGGCCCCGGCCCCAGTGTGACGGTGGCGCCGATCGACCGCTTGAAATAGGTGTCCGCAATCGCCTGCAGACGGTCGGTCACATGGACCCGGAAAGCCTGCCCCGTCTCGACCTGGTGGCCCGCAACCCGGATGTCCATCGCGATTCTCCTCGTCTCATGTCGCCGCAGCCGACTTCAGCCACAGCGGCTCCTTCATTGCCGCCACGAACGCCTCGTGGGCGGCGCGCTCTTCGGCAGGGACGGCCCAGGCCCGGACCGGCCAGTCCGCCGCGACCCGAACAGTGGTCTCGGTTACCGAAACGGCCAGGTCGAACCCAATTTGCCGCCCGCCTGTCAGTTCTACATAGACATCGGCCAACAGTTCCGAATCGATCAGCGCGCCGTGAACCACGCGCCCCGACCGATCGATCCCAAAGCGCTGGCACAACGCATCCAGCGAATGCTTGGCGCCGGGGAACCGCTTGCGGGCAAGCTCCAGCGTATCGACCACCAGCTCCTGCGCGATCGGGGGCAGGCCGCAGCGCTCCAGCTCGAAGTTCAGGAAGCGGATGTCGAACTGGGCGTTGTGCGCAATCAGCGCCGCATCCTTCAGGAAAGCGCAGAGCTCGCCTGCCATGTCACCGAAGGCAGGCTTGTCGGCCAGAAACTCGTCGGTCAGGCCGTGCACCGCCTGCGCCTCTGCCGGCATCGACCGGCCCGGGTTCACATAGAAATGCAGGTGGCGCCCGGTCGGCACACGTTCCACAAGCTCTATGCCGGCAAACTCCACCAGCCTGTGCCCGTCCCGGGGATCCAGCCCCGTGGTTTCGGTGTCGAACACGATCTCGCGCATTTATCCGCTTATCCGCCCCTTTTCGGAGGCCTGCAAGAGGGTCAACCGCTTTCGCACCACCGCAGGGCAGCCGCGGTCTCTACCGGCGAAAAGGCCTTCACCTGCATCACGGGGGTCATCATATCGAACAGGCCGGCGGCTACGCGAAACAGGCCGTTGTCGGTGACCAGCGCAACCCGGTCAAAACGCGACAACCAGCCAAGATGGGTGAGGTGGCCCTTCAGGTCCTCGATACGCGCGTCGAGGGCCGATCCCCGATAGGCGGTTGTATCGACGAAATAGTTGAGCCGTGGATGCGTTTCGAAGGCGGCCGTCACCAGCACATAGATCTGCTCGATGTCGGCCTTGGTCAGGGTTTCCCCCAGCCGCAGGGCGATGGTACCCGGCTGTGCGTCCAGCTGCTCGAACATCTTCACCTCCCGATCAGTCGCGGGCCCATCAGACAATCCGGCTCCCGCAGGATACCCGCACGATAGCACGCACGGTCCGGAACGTCAGCAAGCGTCCACGACCAGTCTCGATCACAACATCGGCAACGGCGCGCTTCTGTCGATCGGGCATCTGGTGCACGAAGATCTTCGCAAACTTCTCGGCCGTCATGCCCGGCCGTGCCAGCAAGCGGGCCCGCTGCACATGAAAGGGCGCCGAGGCGACCGCGATCAGGTCCACGCCCTTCCAGCCCTCGCCCTCCAGCAGCAAGGGAATGTCGAGCACGATCGCGCGCCGGCTGCGGTGGCGGCGGCGGAACTGCTGCTGCAGCCTGACGACAGCCGGATGCACAATCCGCTCCAGCCGCTTCAGCGCCTTGGGGTCCCCGAACACCGCCGCCCCCAGCTTCGCCCGGTCGACACCTTTTCGACCTGTCGTCCCGGGGAAGGCCTTCTCGATCGCCGGCAGGGCAACGCCGCCGGGCCCCTGCACCGTGCGGACCGCCGCATCCGCATCGAAGACCGGCAGGCCCAGGTGGCGGAACTTGTCCGCGATCTTGGACTTGCCCATTCCGATCGATCCCGTCAGCCCGATCACCACCGGTCGCTTCATGCTGCCCCTCCCAACAGTTGCCTGCGCAGATCCCCGTCCCGTTCGCGCGGAGGAGCCACTCCGAAGAAGCGCTCGAAGGCAGTCGCCGCCTGCCCCACCAGCATCTCCAGCCCGTCGATGGTGCGAAGCCCCAGCGCGCACGCCTGCGCCAGCAGCGGCGTCTCGAGCGGCGCATAGACCATGTCGAACACGATCGTGTCGGGAAAATAGGCCGACAGGTCGATCGGCACGGGATTCTGCCCCGCCATCCCCATGCTGGTCGCGTTGATCAGGATATGGCTGTAGCGCTGCACCGACGCGCCGTCGTCGGGGTTGCGGATCGGCCCGAGCGCCCCCAGTGGATTGTCAGTGCCGAACAGGCCCCCCGCAAGTCGCGCGAGCGCATCGGCCCGGCCCGGGGTCCGGTTGAACAGGTCGAAATCCCTGAACCCGGCTGCCTGCGCCCCCAGAACGGCCGCCCGTGCGGCGCCCCCGGCGCCGATGATCTGCACGTAGGTGGCCACATGGTCGGCATAATCGCCGATCAAGTGGCGCTGCAGCGGCTCAGCCACGCCCTCCACATCGGTATTCCCCGCCACCAGCCGCCCGTCGGACTGCTTCACGATACAGTTGGCC
>JBKDAC010000389.1:0-1144 GCA_046316515.1 Sandaracinobacter sp.
GATCGACGTGTGCGGGACCGGGGGGGATGGGTCGCACAGCCTGAATGTGTCGACCGCAGTGACCTTCGTGGTGGCGGCCTGCGGAGTGCCGGTGGCGAAGCACGGGAACCGGGGCGCCTCGTCGCGGTCGGGCACGGCCGATGTGCTGGAGGCGCTGGGCTGGCGGCCCGAGATGGGCGCCGCGCGGGCCGAGGCCTGCCTGGCGGAGGTGGGGGTCGCCTTTCTGTTTGCGCAGAGCCACCATCCGGCGATGGCCCGAGTGGCGCCGGTGCGCCGCGCGATCGGGCGGCGGACGATCTTCAACCTGCTGGGGCCGCTGGCCAATCCGGCCGGGGTGCGGCGGCAGATGATCGGGGTGTTCGCGCCGGAATGGACGTGGCCCGTGGCGCAAGCCGCGCTGGCGCTGGGCGGCGAGGCGGTGCTGACGGTGCACGGCGGCGGGCTGGACGAAGTGGCGGTGCATGCCGACAGCGGGCTGGTACGGGGCGACGCGCGGGGGCTGGCGGCCGAGACGGTGTCGCCCGAGGCGCTGGGGCTGGAGCGGCATGCGCTGGCCGCCATAGCCGGGGGCGATCCGGCGGAGAATGCGGCGGCGCTGCGGGACCTGTTTGCGGGTGCGGGGCGACCGGCCTATCGCGACATCGTGCTGGCGAATGCGGCGGCTGCGCTGACGGTGGCCGGGCGGAGCTGGGCCGAGGGGCTGGCGGAGGCGCGGGCGGCACTGGTCGATGGTGCGGCGGCAGGCCGGCTCGCACAGTTCCTGGCCTTCCGATGAGAGTCTGTCCGCAAATCTGCCATGCCGAGCTGCAAATGCCGATGTCCTGTGCTTCACTGCTCATGCAGCTGAGTGCGCTGTGCTGCGGTGCTCGGACATCAGCGTTTTCGCCACGGCCTGACAAATCTTCAAACAGACTTGTCTTATGACCGCCTCGGTCTTTCTGCGAAGATAGGCTTCTGCCGGCGGGCCACGAACTCGCCGGTGGCGGGAGGGGACGGATCGCAAAGCCGCTGGCCGTGATGGGCCGAGTTACAGATTGATCGCCCTTCTCTTTTCCTGTGGCCTGAACGAATACGCGAGCTTCGGGCCCGCATGACAAGCAGAGGCCTGGAAAAGATGGCAGGCATCATAACCCAGAATGTTGGC
>JBKDAC010000390.1:0-6108 GCA_046316515.1 Sandaracinobacter sp.
GCTTGTAAGCATCATACATTTTTTGTGCTCGAACGGCGTCATCCCGTTGCATCTGCAAGGTCGCTTCATCCGCTAAGGGCGACTCAGTCACAGCATCACCATCTGGTCCCGGTGGATCATCGCACTGCGCGGCGCATAGCCCAGAATCTCCGTCAGCGCATCGCGGCTTTTCCCGGCAATCGCCCGCGCGTCGGCCGCGTCATAGCCGACGAGGCCGCGCGCGATCAACTTGGCGGCCTCGTCCAGCACGTCCACCGCGTCGCCGCGCCGGAACTGGCCTTCGATCCCGATCACGCCGGCGGCCAGCAGGCTCTTGCCGCCCTTCAACGCGCGCGCCGCCCCGGCATCCACCGTCAGCCGGCCTTCCACCTGCATCCGCCCGGCAAGCCAGGCCTTGCGCGCGGTCAGCGGATCGGGCGGCACGAAGATGGTGCCATGCCCTGTCTCGTGGAAGCGGGACAGCGGGTTGGTGGGCTTCCCCGCCACGATCGCAACCGGAATGCCCGCCGCATGGGCGATTCGCGCCGCCTCCACCTTGGCGAACATCCCGCCCGATCCCATGCCGCTGGAGGACGCCCGGCTCGCCATATGCGCCACTGCCGACAGGTCCGTCACCGTCGGGATCAACTGTGCATCGGGCACCTCCCCCGGATTGGCCGTGTACAGCCCATCGATGTCCGACAGCAGGATCAGCCCGTCGCTCCGCGCCGCCTGCGCCGCGCGCGCCGCCAGCCGGTCATTGTCGCCGAATCGGATCTCCTCGGTCGCGACCGAATCATTCTCGTTCAGGATCGGCACCACGCCCAGGCTCAGCAGCCGGTCCAGCGTGGCGCTCGCATTCAGGAACCGCCGCCGGTCCTCGAAATCGCCCAGCGTCACCAGCATCTGCGCGGCCGTGATGCCATGCCGCCCCAGCAGTTCGGCCCACAGCCCTGCCAGGATGATCTGCCCGGTCGCGGCCGCGGCCTGCGCATCCTCCAGGTTCGCGCGGCCCCCCTTGGGCAGCTTCAGCCGCCGCGACCCCAGCGCAATCGCGCCCGAGGACACGACGACGACCTGCTGCCCGGCCGCCCGCGCCGCGGCGATGTCCGCCACCAGCGTCTCCAGCCAGGCCGTGCGCACATCGCCCGTCGGCGCCACCAGCAGGCTGGAGCCGACCTTGATGACCAGCCGGTTTGCGGCTCCGGCGGCAAACAATGCAGCCCGTTCCGTCACAGCGGAGACCATCCGCCTTCGCGTTTCGCCGTCTGCGCGTCAGCCGGGAACAGCTCGGCCAGGATGCTGTCCAGCACGTTCTCCATGCCCTGGCCCGTCATGGCGGCTGCCACCAGAGGCGGCACGCCGGTGCGCCGCTCGATGGCCTTGGAAACCGCCGCGATCTTCTGTGGGCTGGCCGTGTCGGCCTTCGACAGCACCACGATCTCGATCTTGTCCTCAAGGCCCGCGCCATAGGCCTCCAGCTCGCCACGGACGATGTCATAGCCGGCCGTCGGCGCCTCGCCCCCGGCGTCCACCAGGTGCAGCAGCAGGCGGCAGCGCTCCACATGGCCCAGGAAGCGGTCGCCGATGCCGGCGCCGTCGGCCGCCCCCTCGATCAGCCCCGGAATGTCCGCCAGCACAAACTCACGGCCCCGATGGCTCACCACGCCCAGCTGGGGCTTCAGCGTGGTGAAGGCATAGGCCCCCACCTTGGCGCTGGCGTTGGTGACGGCGTTCAGGAAGCTGGACTTGCCGGCATTGGGCAGCCCCACCAGCCCGACGTCGGCCAGCAGCTTCAGCCGCAGCCACACGCTGATCTCCTGCCCGGGAAATCCCTTCTGGAACTGCCGTGGCGCCCTGTTGGTGCTGCTTTTGTAGTGGGCATTGCCCTTGCCGCCGTCCCCGCCCTTCAGGAACAGGATGCGCTGCCCCGCCTCGGTCAGGTCGGCGAGCAGCGTGCGCTCCTCGTCGTCGGCCAGGATCTGCGTGCCCACCGGCACGGGAATCACCAGCACCTGTCCTTGTGCGCCATGCCGGTCGGAGCCCATGCCGCCGGCGCCGCGCTGCGCCCGGAAATGCTGGGTGTAGCGAAAGTCGATCAGCGTGTTCAGCCCGGGCACCGCCTCGAACACGATGTCGCCGCCCTTGCCGCCGTCTCCGCCGTTCGGGCCACCATATTCCACGAACTTCTCGCGCCGGAAGCAGACGCAGCCGTAGCCGCCCCAGACGGACTTCAGTTGAATCTTGGCCTGGTCGAGGAACATCATGATGAAGGGCTTATCCCAAAAAGCAAAAGGCCGGGGCAAGCCCGGCCTTCGCAAGACGATCCGAATGGGGAAGGCTTATTCAGCCGCTTCCGTCACGCGAACCGACACATATTTGCGGCCCTGCTTGCCGTCGTGGAATTCGACCTTGCCGTCGGCAGTTGCAAACAGCGTGTGGTCGCGGCCAAGGCCGACGTTCACGCCCGGCCACACCCGCGTTCCGCGCTGGCGGATGATGATGTTGCCGGCAACGGCAGCCTGGCCGCCGAACAGCTTCACGCCCAGGCGCTTCGCCTGCGAATCACGGCCGTTGCGCGACGAGCCGCCTGCCTTCTTGTGTGCCATCTCGGTAGGTCCTTAAGCGATCGAGAGAATCTTGAGCACCGTCTGCTGCTGACGGTGGCCGTTCTTGCGACGATAGTTGTGGCGGCGACGCTTCTTGAAGATGATCACCTTGTCACCCTTGTTGTGGGCAACGATCTCGGCTGTCACCTTGGCCTTGGCGGCATCCTTCAGCGCGCCATCTGCCGACACCAGCAGCACACCAAGCTCCAGCTTGCTGCCCACTTCGCCGTCCAGCTTTTCGACCGTAATCTTGTCGTCGGCTGCAACCCGATACTGCTTGCCGCCCGTGCGAACCACCGCAAACATCGTCAAATTCCTCGTCGCCACGCGAGCCGCAGGCCTGTTGCCGTCGGTCGCCCTGAATGATGCAAAGGCGTACCACCCCGCCAGTCATGCGAGGGGCCGCGGAAAGCGCGCTCCATATGGTGAGCCCCCCGGCTTGTCAACCAGCCCGGCCGCTCGCTACGAAGCTGCAAGGGCGGCTTTCCGGCACAGCCCGTAACGAGGTAATCGCATGCGCGCCACGCTTCTTGCAGCCACTCTCTTCCTCTCGGGTGCCGCGGCCGCACAGTCCGTTGCACCGGCTTCTGTTGCACCGGCGCCTGCCGTCACGGCCATCAAGGCGGGCCGGCTGATCGCGGACCCCCGCACCGGCACCGGTCAGCCGGCGCTGATCCTGGTGGAAAAGGGGCGCATCAAGGCCGTTCTTCCGGCCGACTCGCCCGTGCCCCAGGGCGCGGCCCTCGTCGATCTGTCCAGCGCCACCGTGTTGCCGGGGCTGATCGACAGCCATGTCCACCTGACGGGCGATCCCGACGACCAGTTCTGGCAGGCAGCAGTCGACACCACCGAATATCAGTCGCTCGTGGGGGCAAAGAACGCCCTGCTTACCGTCCGGGCCGGCTTTACCACGGTGCGCGACCTCGGCTCGTCCAAGCTGTCGGCCTTTGCGCTGCGGGATGCGATCCGGAAGGGCTTCGTGCCCGGGCCCCGGGTGCTGGCCGCTGGCAACGCCATTTCGATCATCGGGGGGCATGGGGATGTCTCGGGCTTCCGGCCCGACGTGGTGGCCGCCCTGTCCGAGGGCAACACCTGCACCGGCCCCGTCCAGTGCGCCGAACGGGTGCGCGAAATGTCCCGTCGCGGTGCCGACGTGATCAAGGTCACCGCCACCGGCGGCGTGCTCAGCCAGCAGTCGCGCGGCCTCGGCATGCATTTCACGCCGGAGGAGATGACGGCCATCGTCGACACCGCTGCCTCGCTGGGCCTGAAGGTCGCGGCTCATGCCCACGGCGACGACGGGATTCGCGGCGCGGCCGTCGCCGGGGTCGCCTCGATCGAGCATGGCACCTACCTGTCGGCTGAAACGGCGAAAGTGATGAAGGCGAACGGCACCTGGATGGTCCCCACGCTCGCTGCGCTCACCGGCCTGTCGGAACGCGTCGGCAAGGGCGTGTACACGCCCGTGGTCGACGCCAAGGCGCGCCAGGTCCTCGATCTCTGGGGCAAGCAGGTGCAGGCGTCGCGCGCGGCGGGCGTCAACATCGCCTTCGGCACCGACGCCGGCGTGCTGGAACATGGCCGCAATGCCGAGGAATTCCCCCTTCTGGTGGAAAAGGGCGGCATGACGCCGCGTGCCGCGCTGGTGTCCGCCACCACCGGCGCGGCCGATCTGATGGGCCTGTCGGACGAGATCGGCACCATTGCGCCCGGCAAGGCCGCCGACATCATCGCGGTCAGCGGCGACCCCCTCACTGATCCGCGCGCTCTGCTGAAGATGCGCTTTGTGATGGCGGCAGGCAGGACTATCCCGCTCGATTGAGAGAGTCGTCCAAGATAACAAGGATTCGGAATGCTGAAGACATTACTGGCAAGCGTTGCGCTCGCAGCGTTCGTACTGCCGACTGCGGCACAGGCACAGGCACAGGCACAGGTTCAGGCACAGGCCGACAGGACCGCGGCCGGCCAGATGGTCGAAACGCCCTCTGCCAAGCTGACCCAATTGTTCGTCGCGTCGGACGAAGCCGCACTGAAGCGCAACCCGCTGCAGGCCCTGTTCCGCGGCGACGCCCGCTATGCGGACCAGTTCGGTGACTATGTGACAGTCGCCTATTTCGCGGCCGAGAAGGCTGCGGCCGAGGCCGATCTGAGGGCCCTTGCAGCCATCGATCGCAGCAAGCTGAAGCCTGACGAGCAGATCAGCTATGACGTGTTCAAGTGGCGGCGCGAAGCCGACCTGAAGGGCTATGCGCCCGATATCCTGCGCGCGTCGATGCTGCTGCCGATCGACCATTTCAACGGGTTGCACCAGTTCGTGCCCGACATCTTCTCGGGCCAGTCCATCGCGCCGTTCAAGACGGTCAAGGATTACGAGGACAATCTGAAGCGGCTGGACGGTTTTGTCCTTGCCATGGACCGCTCGCTGGCCCGCATGGAGGAAGGCGTCGCGGCGCAAGTCGTCCAGCCGCGCCTGGTGTCGGAACGGGTGCTGTCGCAGCTCGACCGCCACGTTTCCGGCGGCGTCGACGCCATGCCGCTGATGATGCCGGTGAAGAAGTTCCCCGATACCATCCCGGCCGCAGACCAGGCCCGGCTGAAGGCAGAATATACTGCCAAGGTCCGCGACGAGGTGCTGCCCGCCTACAAGCGGATGCGCGACTATGTGCGCGACGTCTATCTGCCGGCCTCGCGCGGAAACGAGCGTCCCGGCCTTGTCTCCATGCCCGGTGGGCCGGAGCTGTATCGCCACCTGGTCGCCATCCAGACGACGACGCGCATGACTCCGGACGAGATCCACGATCTCGGCCTCTCCGAAGTGGCCCGCATTCAGGGCGAAATGCGCAAGGTGATGCAGCAGGTCGGCTTTGAGGGCGACCTGAAGGCCTTCTTCGAGCACATCAAGACCGATCCGAAGTTCAAGCCCGACAGCCGCGAGGCCCTGACCCAGGGCTATTACGCCATCGGCAAGCGGGTGGACGTGGGACTGCCGAAGCTGTTCCGCACCATGCCGAAGACGCCGCTGGAAATCCGGCCCTATCCGGATTTCCTGGAGAAGGATTCGGCCGGCGGTTCCTATATGCCCGGCTCGTCCGACAGTACGCGCCCGGGCATCTTCTATTTCAACGCCTATGACCTTCCCAGCCGCACCACGCCGGGCATGGAAACTCTCTACCTCCACGAAGGCGCGCCCGGGCACCACTTCCAGATCGCTCTTGCCGACGAGAACGACAAGCTGCCCAGCTTCCAGCGCTTCGGCGGCATCACCGCGTTTGCCGAAGGCTGGGCCCTTTATGCCGAAAGCCTGGGCAAGGAACTGGGCATGTTCACCGACCCCTACCAATATTATGGCCGCCTGGATGACGAGATGCTCCGCGCCATGCGCCTGGTGGTGGACACGGGCCTTCATTCCAAGGGCTGGAGCCGCCAGCAGGCCATCGACTACATGATGGCGAACAGCTCGCAGGGCGACACCGACGTCGTGAACGAAGTCGACCGCTATGTGGCGATGCCGGGCCAGGCA
>JBKDAC010000391.1:0-4877 GCA_046316515.1 Sandaracinobacter sp.
GCCTAAGTCCCTCGACGAGGTCGATCCGGAAATCCTCGCCACCTACGCCAAGCTGGGCATCCCGCTGCGCCAGCAGGAGGTTCTGGCGGGCGTCCAGGGCGCGCCGCAATATGCGGTGGACGCCGTGTTCGACAGCGTCAGCGTCGCCACCACCTTCCGCGACGAGCTGAAGCGCGCGGGCGTCATCTTCCTGTCGATCAGCGAGGCGGTGCGCGAGTATCCCGAGATGATCCGCAAGTACCTGGGCTCGGTGGTGCCGGTGAAGGACAATTACTTCGCCTGCCTGAATGCGGCTGTCTTCTCTGACGGCACCTTCGTCTATGTGCCCAAGGGCGTCCGCTGCCCGATGGAGCTGTCGACCTATTTCCGCATCAACGCCGAGAACACCGGCCAGTTCGAACGCACGCTGATCGTTGCCGACGAAGGCAGCTATGTGAGCTACCTCGAGGGCTGCACGGCCCCGATGCGCGACGAGAACCAGCTGCATGCGGCCGTGGTGGAACTGGTTGCCGAGACCGACGCCGAGATCAAATATTCGACCGTCCAGAACTGGTATCCGGGCGACGCCAGCGGCAAGGGCGGGATCTATAACTTCGTGACCAAGCGGGCGCTGTGCCGTGGTGCGCGCAGCAAGGTGAGCTGGACGCAGGTGGAAACCGGAAGCGCCATCACCTGGAAATATCCGAGCTGCGTGCTGTCGGGCGAGGATTCGGTCGGCGAATTCTATTCGGTCGCCGTCACCAACAATTACCAGCAGGCCGATACCGGCACCAAGATGATCCACCTGGGGAAGGGCACGCGCTCGACCATCGTTGCCAAGGGGATTTCTGCCGGCAAGTCCGACAGCAGCTATCGCGGCCTCGTGCGCATCGGGCCGTCGGTCGAAGGCGCGCGCAACTTCACCCAGTGCGACAGCCTGCTGATCGGCGACAAGTGCGGCGCCCACACCATCCCCTATATCGAGGTGAAGAACCCCGGTGCACAGGTGGAACATGAAGCGACCACGTCCAAGATATCTGAAGACCAGAAATTCTATGCCATGAGCCGCGGCCTTTCGTCCGAGGAAGCGGTGGCGCTGATCGTGAACGGTTTCTGCCGCGAGGTGTTGCAGCAATTGCCCATGGAATTCGCGGTCGAGGCGCAGAAGCTGCTCGGCGTCAGCCTTGAAGGCTCGGTGGGATGAGCCTGCTTGCAGCCCTGGTGCTGGCGCAGGCGGTTGCCGCACCGCCACGGATCACGCCGATCCCCTCGCCGAAGAGATGATCGCCTGCACGCGCGAGGAACAGGCCCGCCGTGTCGAGGAACTCGCCGAAAAGCGCATTGAGGAAGAGCTGAAGAACTGATGCTTGAGATCACCAACCTGCACGCCACTGTTGGCGACCGCGAGATTCTTAAGGGTCTGACCCTGTCCGTGAAGGCCGGCGAAGTGGCTGCCATCATGGGCCCGAACGGCGCGGGCAAGTCCACGCTCGCCCATGTGCTTGCCGGCCGCGAGGGCTATGCGGTGACGCAAGGCTCCGTCTCCTTCGACGGCCAGGATCTGCTGGCCCTCGAACCCCATGAACGCGCGGCGGCCGGCCTGTTCCTCGGCTTTCAGTATCCGGTCGAAATCCCGGGTGTCTCCAACCTCCTGTTCCTGCGCACGGCGATGAATGCCCAGCGCAAGCTGCGCGGCGAGCCCGAGATTTCGGGCGCGGACTTCATGAAGCGCGTCCGCGAGGAAGCGGCAGTGCTGGGCCTTGATCTCGAGATGCTGAAGCGCGGCGTGAACGTCGGCTTTTCCGGCGGCGAGAAGAAGCGCAACGAGGCGTTCCAGCTGGGCATGCTGCAGCCGAAGTTCGCCCTGCTGGACGAGACGGATTCCGGCCTCGACATAGATGCGCTCAGGATCGTGTCGGAAGGCATCAACCGCTTCCGCCGGCCTGACCGCGCCGTGCTGCTGATCACCCACTATCAGCGCCTGCTCGATCATGTGCGCCCGGATGTCGTGCATGTGCTGCGCGCGGGCCGCATCATCGAGACCGGCGGCCCCGACCTTGCGCTGCGGCTCGAGGCCGAAGGCTATGAGGGGCTGGCGGCGTGACAGCCCTGCCGACCCGCAAACTGGAAGCCTGGCGCTACGCCGACCTGAAGGCGGTGGAGGCCCTGTGGCCGCCGTCGCCCGCCCGGCTGATTGCCGTGCCGGCCGCAGCAACGGATTCGCAGCTGCTGCGCATTGACGAAGGCGGACTCCACGACGTGCGCGTGGAGCTCGCGGCCGGTGCCCGCCTCCAGCTCGTGGTCGTGATCACCTCCCCCACCTACGCCCGGGTCAGCATCGAAGCCCATCTGAAGGCCGGCGCCGACCTCGATCTCGGCGGTGTGCTGCTGGGCAGCGGCGCCACCACCATCGAGCTGGTAACGGATGTGCGCCACCAGGAACCGGGCGCCAGCAGCCGCCAGCGTGTTCGGATGGTGCTCGACGAGCAGGCAACCGGCAACTTCCTCGGCCGCATCGCTGTCGCGCGCGATGCGCAGCTGACGGACGCCGCCCAGTCGGCCCGCGCGCTGGTGCTGAAGCGCACTGCGACCGCGAACCTGAAGCCCGAGCTCGAGATTTTCGCCGACGATGTGAAATGCGCGCATGGCTGCACCGTGGGCGAACTGGACCGGGCAGCGCTGTTCTACCTGCAATCGCGCGGGGTCCCGCCGTCCGAGGCCGAGGCGCTTCTGGCACAGGCCTTTGTCGCCGACGCGCTGGAAGGGATCGCCGACGCAGCAGTCCGCGAGGCGCTGGATGCCGAAACGCGCGGCTGGCTGGAGCGGCGGACATGACCAGTCTGCCGCTCGCCGCCCATTTCGCGACTGCGCCGCGCCTGCTGGATGTGCGCGACGAGTTTCCCGGCGTGCCGGCCGACTGGGCTTATCTGGATGCGGCCGCAACCGCCCAGAAGCCGCGCGCCGTGGTGGAGGCGATCACCCGCGCCTATGCCGAGGATTATGCCACTGTTCACCGGGGCGTCTACAACCGCTCCTCGCGGATGACGGAGGCCTATGAGGCCGCACGCGAGGCAGCCGCCCGGTTCATCGGCGGCCGGCCAGACGAGACCATCTTCGTGCGGGGCGCGACCGAGGCGATCAACCTCGTCGCCAACAGCTGGGGCGGCGCGAACATCGGCGCGGGCGACCGCATCCTCCTCACCCAGCTCGAACATCATGCCAATATCGTGCCCTGGCGGATGCTGGCAGACAGGCAGGGCGCCGAAATCGATGTCGCGCCGCTGACCGCCGACGGCCGGATCGACGAGGATGCGCTGATCGCCCTTATCGGCCCGCAGACGAAGCTGGTCGCCATCGCCCATGTCTCCAACGTGCTCGGCGGCGTGGTCGATGTCCGCCGGATTGCCGACGCGGCGCATGCGGTCGGCGCGAAGCTGCTGGTCGATGGTTGCCAGGCCGCACCCCGGCTGAAGGTCGATGTCGCGGCGATGTGCGCCGACTTCTACTGCTTTTCCGCCCACAAGCTGTATGGGCCCACGGGGATCGGCGTGCTCTGGGTGCGCCGCGATATCCTGGCCGACATGGCCCCCTGGCAGGGCGGCGGCGCGATGATCGACGAGGTGCGGTTCGAGCGCGTCACCTATGCCAGCGGCCCGCAGCGGTTCGAGGCCGGGACGCCGCATATCGTGGGCGCCATCGGGCTGCACGCCGCGATCGGCTGGGTGGAACAGGTCGGCATCGACGCGATAGATCTGCACGAGCGGGCCCTGCTCGGTATGGCGCGGGTGCAACTGGAGCGGCTGAACAGTATCCGCCTGTTCGGGCCTTCCGACTCCGCGGGCATTCTCAGCTTCGCCGTCGGCGACGTGCATCCGCATGATGTCGCCACCATCCTGGACGAAGGCGGTGTTGCCATCCGCGCCGGGCACCATTGCGCCCAGCCGCTGATGCAGTGGCTGGGCGTCCCGGCCACGGCGCGGGCCAGTTTTTCCGCCCACTCGAGCGAGGCCGACGTGGCCGCCCTGGTCAAGGGCATCGAACGAACGATGAGGATTTTCGGATGAGCGACGAGAAGGTCCGACGCTTCGAGGTCGAGATTGTGGACGAGGTGCCGCCCGTGCCCAAGCAGCCGCCGCTGGCCGCCGACACGCCCCCTAACCTCAATGGGCGGCAGCGTGACTATCTGGATGGCTTCCTGAAAGAAAAGGCGCCGATGGCCGAAGCGCTGGAGGGCGAGACGCTGAAGGACGCGGTGATCGCGGCGCTGCGCGACATCTTCGATCCCGAAATCCCCGTGAATATCTACGACCTCGGCCTTATCTATGGAGTCGACATCGACGAAGGCCATGTGACCGTGACCATGACTCTCACCACCCCGCACTGCCCGGTTGCAGAAACCATGCCCGGCGAGGTGGAGATGCGGGTGATGGCGGTGCCCGGCGTCGCCACCGCAGACGTGAACCTGGTGTGGGATCCCCCCTGGAACCCGGCCTCGATGTCGGACGAGGCGCGGCTGGAGCTTGGAATGCTATGACGACCGTGACGACAGACCGCCCGCCTGCCCGCCCGCGCCCCGCGCCGATCACCCTGACGCCGGGCGCCCAACAGCGGATTGCAGACCTGATTGCCAAGGCGCCCATGCCCGTTGCCGGCGTTCGCCTGTCGACGCCAAAGCGCGGCTGTTCGGGCCTTGCCTATTCGATCGACTATGTCGAGGCGGCCAAGCCCGGCGACGAGGCGATCGAGACTCCGTCGGGCACGCTGTTCGTCGACGGCGGCTCGCTCCTCTACCTGATCGGCTCGGTGATGGACTGGAAGGAAGACTATTTCACCGCCGGCTTCGTGTTCCAGAACCCCAATCCCAAGGGGACGTGCGGCTGCGGCGAGAGCTTCACCGT
>JBKDAC010000392.1:0-2741 GCA_046316515.1 Sandaracinobacter sp.
GCGGGCAACTGGTCCGGCCCTAAAGACCCGCCATCCGCACTTCGCGGCCGGCCGCGATCTGCTTCAGCCGCGCGCACCGCATTGCCGGCGGCGCGCGGTCGCGCTTTCGGGCCTCGCGGCCCGGTGTTTGCGCTGACCGGCGAAGCTGTCCGTTGGAACCCCGTCCATCCCGGGCCCAAAAAAGGGGGCCACAGGGGCCCCCTTCATCTGCCGAATTCCAAGAACGCTCAGTTGCGGGCGGCAGTCGCCGTCGCTGTCGCACTGGCGCGGTTCGCGCGGATCGCAGCGTCCACGCTCCCGCCCAGCGATGCGCTGGTGTCGGCAACACAACGCGCCTGTTCGGCAGTCAGCGCCGCACTCTGCGGTGCACCATCGACCGAACAGATCGACCGAACGGCGCGATCCAGCCGGCGCTGCAGTTCGGCGCGTCCGACATCGCTTTCCAGCTGCAGGTCGGAATAGGCAACGCGCTTTACGCCGTCTGCCGCGGCGAGTGTCGGCACCGCCACCAGGGTCGAAACCGCTGTCATCACAAGGCCCAAGGTCCGCATCACATGCTCTCCCTTCTGCGTGCGGCCCCGCCCAAAGGCGAACCCCGCACGTCAATGCATCGGGCTTATCCGAACGGCGCCAGACGTCGCGAACGGACTCGCTCTACGCTCTCTCCACCTCTGAAGCTATGGCGATGTCAGAAATATGTCAAGCGTTCGTCATAAAACTGAAATCAAAATCGTTATACTATTCTTCCCTGTACAAAACAGCGGCCGAATCGTGTGCTCTGCGGCCCGATTGATCTCGATCATCACCCCGCGCTCAGACCAGGCGCAAGAAGGCCTGCGCCGGCCCATCTCCGGACTGCCGCGCGCGCCCACCATCGCGGCATCGGCGCCGGGCCAGCGTCCGGCCGGCCACGGTCAAGACCATTCAGGAGACTGTCGATGCCACGTTCCCATCACCCCGAAGCCCATGCCGTGTCCCGCACGGGCTGGCTTCGCGCAGCCGTGCTCGGTGCCAACGACGGAATCGTCTCCACGGCCAGCCTGATCCTCGGCGTCGCTGCCGCCGGCGCGGCCCGCGGCGACATATTGCTGGCCGGGCTCGCCGGCCTCGTCGCCGGTGCGCTCTCCATGGCAGCCGGCGAATATGTCTCCGTCAGCTCCCAGGCCGATGCCGAAGCAGCCGATCTCGGGCGCGAACGCCGCGAACTCGCCGAGCAGCCGGATATGGAATTCCAGGAATTGGTCGCAATCTATGTGGGCCGCGGCCTCGACCGCCCCACGGCCGAGACCGTCGCCACGCAGCTGACGGCCCATGATGCCCTTGGCGCCCACGCCCGCGACGAACTGGGCCTCACCGACACGGCAACCGCCAGGCCGCTTCAGGCCGCGATTACCTCGGCCCTCACCTTCGCGGTCGGGGCCGCCCTGCCGCTGGTGGCGGTCCTCCTCGCACCGGCGGGGACCATTCTGCCCGTCGTGGCGCTTGCCTCGCTGCTGTCCCTGGTGCTGCTTGGCGCAGTCGGGGCGCAGACCGGCAAGTCGCCTGTCGGAAAGTCCATCCTGCGCATCACCTTCTGGGGTGCATTCGCCATGGCGCTGACCGCGCTCATCGGCCGTCTGGCGGGCACGGCGGTCTGAACCGGCGCGCGCGCCCGGCCCGACCGCGATCACCTGCCGCGCCCGTTACTTGCCGCTCAGCAGCCGCCTGTCCAGATAGCGTTCCACCGTCCCCATCATCTCGTCCATCTCGACAGCAAAATGATGGTTCGCACCCTCGACCTTCTCGTAATCGATGGTGATGTGCTTCTGCGTCTTCAGCTTGTCGACCAGCTTCTGCACCGCAGGCTCGGTCACCACCTCATCCGATGTGCCCTGCACGATAATCCCGCTCGAAGGGCAGGGCGCTAGGAAGCCGAAGTCATAGAGGTTGGCCGGCGGCGCGATCGAGATGAACCCCTTCACCTCCGGCCGCCGCATCAGCAGCTGCATGCCGATCCACGCCCCAAAGCTGTAGCCGGCCACCCAGGTGCCACGGCTCTCGGGATTGACCGCCTGCAGCCAGTCCAGCGCGGACGCCGCATCCGACAGCTCGCCCACACCATTGTCGAACAGCCCTTCCGACCGGCCGACGCCGCGAAAGTTGAAGCGCAGGGTCGCAAAGCCGCGCTTCACGAACATCTGGTACAGCGCCAGCGTGATCGGATTGTTCATCGTGCCGCCCGCCTGCGGATGCGGATGCAGGATGATGGCAACAGGCGGTCGCGGCTTGCCCGCGGGCTGGTAACGCCCCTGCAGACGGCCTTCGGGTCCTGGGAAAATGACTTCGGGCACGCAATGCTCCCTGGAATCGGGCTGCCGTTCAGGCGGCGCGGACTCGTGCAGCACAGGGCACGGGGCACGCCGGGCATGGCATCCGGGAAAGCGGGGCCTATAAGGAGCGCGACACCGAAAAAGCAAGCATCATGAACAGCAGCACCCATCTCGCCCCCGCCTATCTGGATTGGGCCGCAACCGCCCCCCTCCGCGCCGAGGCGGCCGCCGCCATGGCCGATGCGGCCGCGCGCCTTGCGTCGGGCGAGTGGGCCAACCCCTCCTCCGTCCACGCCCCCGGTCGCGCCGCCCGCCGCGCCCTCGCCGACGCCCGCGCCCGCATCGCCGCCTTCTTCCGGGTCGATCCCGACACCCTCATCTTCACCAGCGGCGGCACCGAAGCGCTCGCCCTCGCGCTGAACGGTGCCGACT
>JBKDAC010000393.1:0-561 GCA_046316515.1 Sandaracinobacter sp.
CCGCCCGCTTCGTCGGCGCCACCGAGCACAGCGCGGTGCTCGCCGCAGCGCCAGACGCTGCCATCATCCCCGTCGACGAACAGGGCAGGGCACAGCTCCCTCAAGTCCCCGCAGGCGCCCTCGTCGCCATCGCCCAGGCCAACAATGAAACCGGGGTCATCCAGAACCTCGCCGAAATCGCCGAAACGGTGCACGCCGCCGGCGCCCGGCTGGTGGCCGATTGCGTGCAGTCCGCCGGCAAGCTCCCGCTCCCGCCGACCGATTTCATCGCTGTCTCCGCCCACAAGCTCGGCGGCCCCGCCGGCACCGGCGCCCTCCTCGTCCGCTGCAAGAATGGCTTCCGCCCCATCCAGAAGGGCGGCGGCCAGGAACAGGGCTGGCGCGGCGGCACCGAAAACCTCCTCGGCATCCTCGGCTGGGCCGCAGCGCTCGACGCGTGGGACAGCGAATTCCCGGCCCGCGCCGCCACCCTCCAGCACCATCTCGAACAGCAGGCGACAGCGCTCGGCGCCCACGTCAACGGCGCCGTCGCCCCACGCCTTCCCACCATCACCAGCCTCC
>JBKDAC010000394.1:0-574 GCA_046316515.1 Sandaracinobacter sp.
GCCATACAGCATCAGCTCCGTCGACCGCGCCAGCGGCGCCGGCGCCTCGCCCGCCCCTGCCAGCGACCGCCGCCCCAGCACGAACACCACCAGCCCCGCCAGCATCCCGATGCCCGCCAGGCCAAAGCCCCAGCCCCAGCCCAGCGTCTGCCCCAGATAGGCAACCAGGATCGTCCCCAGCGCCGCTCCCACATTGATGCCCATGTAGACGATCGTATAGGCCCCATCCCGCCTTGTGTCGGTCAACCGGTACAGCTGCCCCACCATCACCGAGATATTGGCCTTCAGAAAGCCCGACCCCACGATGATAAAGGCCAACGCCGCCCAGAAGACGTTGATCGTCGGGTCATCCTGTCCGCCCGTGCCCTCCACCGCCATCAGCGTATGGCCCGCCGCCAGCAGCAGCCCGCCGAAGATCACCGCCCGGCGCTGCCCCAGATAGCGGTCCGCCACATAGCCGCCCAGCACCGGCGTGATATAGACCAGGCTCGTATAGGCCCCATAGATCAGCGCCGACTTCCCGTCGGAAAACAGCCAGTGCTGCGTCAGATAGAAGATCAGGATCGCCCGCATC
>JBKDAC010000395.1:0-27151 GCA_046316515.1 Sandaracinobacter sp.
CCTCTGACGATGTCACAGCGTTCAACGCTGACATCGAATCCGGGGACTTCCGCGTGCTCAACCTCCGAAAGCCGCCCTATTTCTCTCCCGGCTCCGATTCGGGAGCTGAAGGACGACGGGCTTGTCGCTGGCCGAAAAGTCGGCGTGTGGGACACACGCACTTTGCCGAGTTGGGCAAACGACCAGGGTTGATCTGTTCCGAAGGTAGACAAGGGACCGCGACCGATCCAAGACGGCCGCCCATCAGCGCGACCGAGCCCAAAAGGAGCGGATCAGTCCGCCATGAACCTGCGGTAGCAGGGCGTTGTCAGGAAGTCGGGCAGGTCACGCGCCATCACCAGGTCGCTGAGGATCGTTGCTGCTTCTTTGTACTTTCCGGTTTCGAAGAAATTGTCGCCGACCGCCTGCTTCCACGCCCCCAGCTGGGTCTGGATCTCGCCGTTGATCAGCGCGCCGGTCACCTTGGTGCCGTCGTCCAGGCTCACGCCGTGCGTGCGCCATTGCCAGAGCTGGGCGCGGCTGATCTCGGCGGTGGCTGCGTCCTCCATCATGTTGTGCAGCGGAACCGCGCCCTGGCCGCGCAGCCAGGCCGCAATGTAGCCGATCGCGACGTTCACGTTCATCGCAAGGCCGGCGGCCGTCTTCGGGCCTTCGCTGGGCGTGGTCAGGTCTTCGGCCGTCGCCGTGCCTTCGGGCATTTTCGCCAGCTGGTTCGCGCCTGGCATCAGCCGGTCGAACACCTCCATCGCGACACCGACGAGGCCCGGGTGGGCGACCCAGGTGCCGTCATGGCCCAACGTCGCCTCGCGCTCCTTGTCGGCCTTTACTGCGGCAAAGGCCGCCTGGTTCTTCGCCTCGTCGTCCTTCACCGGGATGAAGGCGGACATGCCGCCCATCGCATGCGCGCCGCGGCGGTGGCAGGTGCGCACCACATGGGCGGCATATTTCGCCATGAAGGGCACCGTCATGTTCACCGCCGCGCGATCCGGCAGCACCTTCGAAGGATCGTGGGAGAGGCTCTTGATATAGCTGAAGATATAATCCCAGCGGCCGCAGTTCAGCGCAACGATATGGTCGCGCAGCTCGAAGAGGATTTCGTCGGCCATGAAGGCGCCGGGCAGCGTCTCGATCAGCACGGTCGACTTGATGGTGCCCAGCGGCAGGCCGAGGATCGACTGTGCGGTCACGAAGATGTTGTTCCAGAGGCGCGCCTCCAGATAATGCTCCATCTTGGGCAGATAGAAGTACGGGCCCGAGTCCTTCGCCCTCAGCGCACGGGCGTTGTGGAAGAAGTAGAGCCCAAAGTCGAATATGGCGCCCGCCACCTCCTCGCCGTCGACGAACAGATGCGAGTCCGGAAGGTGCCAGCCGCGCGGGCGGCAGATGAGAACGGCCGTCTTGTCGTTCAGCCGATACGACTTGCCCTTGTCCTCCAGCATGATGGTGCCGGCGGCTGCATCCTTCAGGTTGATCTGCCCGTCCACCACATTGTGCCAGGTGGGGGAGGTTGCGTCCTCCAGGCAGGCCATGAAGCATTTTGCGCCGGAATTCAGTGCGTTGATCACCATCTTGCGGTCGCACGGGCCGGTGATCTCCACCCGGCGGTCCTGCAGGTCGGCCGGCGTGCCGGCGATCTTCCAGTCGCCGGCGCGGACGGCGCTGGTCTCGGGCGGGAAATCCAGTGCATTGCCGGCAGCCCACCAGCGGCGCCGATCGTCACGCGCCCGCAGCAGCGACCTGCGGGTCGGCTCGTACATCCGGTGCAGATGGGCAACAAAGGCAAGCGCGGGTTCGGTGAGCACGGCCGCATAGCCCGGCTTCATCTCTCCCCTGATGTCGATGCCGCTCATCATTGCGAAGTCGCTCCCTGTCTGCCCGCACCGCCTATTCGGGGCCAATGCCGTCGGCCCATCGGCGGGCCCCGGTTGCTTTGACCAAAGCGCGACGCCGAGGTCAAGGCAGCAGGCAGGGCAGGGCGCGCGCAGCCGCCCATCCGCGGCGCCGTTTTCCTTTTCTCGCACGGCTTAACGGCTCGTCTTGCCCATGGCACCGTCCGTCCCTAGACAGAGGACATGTTCCGCTTTGTCCTCACGCCCGAGCATCCGGCCCTTGCCCGGATCTGGCTTGTTGGCTGTGGCGCCATGGGTGGGGCGCTGCTGGCGCGCTGGCTCGAATCCGGCCTGCCTGCCGGCCAGATCACCGTCGTCGATCCGGCCCCGCGCGGCCTGCCGGACGGGTTCGGCGGCGCCGTGGTGCCCGATGCCGTCAGTGCCTGGGGCCATGCGCCGGAGCCGACGCTCGTGGTGCTGGGCATCAAGCCACAGCTGCTGCCGCGCCTCGCGCCCGGGCTGTCGCGCCTGCTGATGCCGGCCCCGCTGCTGCTGTCGATGCTGGCCGGAGTCCGCACCGACACGCTGGCGGCGCTGTTCCCCGATGCGCCGATCGTGCGCATGATGCCGAACACGCCGTCGCGTATCGGCCGGGGCATGACCACCCTGTTCGCTCGTGGCGCTTCGGTTGCCGACAAGGCTGCTGCGCAGTGGCTGCTGGAACAGGCGGGCTCGGTGCTCTGGCTTGCGAAAGAGGACGGCTTCGACGCCGTCACGGCTGTCTCCGGCTCGGGCCCGGCCTATGTCTTCCGCTTTATGGAGGGCCTCGCCGCAGCCGCCGCAGCCGCCGGCCTCCCGCCCGAGGTGGCCCTGCAGCTCGCCGTCGAAACAGTGGCCGGTGCGGCCGAGCTGGCCCGCCAGTCCGGCACCCATCCCTCGGTGCTGCGCGAGCAGGTCACCAGCCCCAACGGCACCACGGCGGCCGGCCTGGAAATGCTCGATGGCGATGGTCTTCTCTCCAGCCTGTTGCGATCGACTGTGAAGGCCGCGACGGAACGGTCCCGCGCGCTCGCCGCCGCAGCCGAGGGCGAGACCACAGCACAGTCCGCTGCCGCCAGCCCAGTCCGACGAGCAACCGGGCGCCGCCCCGTCCGGTTGGTGTGATCCGATGACGGCGCCCGACATCGCCGGTCGCGCCCATGCCGCCTGGCTCGATGCCATCGCGGAAAAGGGCTGGCGCCGGGCAGATCTCGCCGATGCCGCCCGCCTGTCGGGCCTGTCGGCAGACGAGATCCGCGCGGCAGCCGGCGACCGCATCGATGCGCTGGCAGCCCTTCAGGACCGTGTCGCAGCGGAGGCTGCTGTCGGCGCGGCAGAGGCCGGTGGATCCGTCCGGGACCGGCTTTTCGATGGCCTGATGCGCGGCTTCGATGCTGCACAGGTGCATCGCGCGGCCGTGCTTGCCATCTGGTCCAGCCGCGATCCCGGCGTGCTGTTGTTGCTGGGCGGTCGCGCCGGGCTGCATGTGCGCCGCCTAGCGTTCGCTGCCGGGGCCGATGTGTCCGGCCCGCGCGGGCAGCTGCGGCTGGCCGGCCTTGCCGCCCTGATTGCGCAGGCCTTCGCGGCATGGCGCAGCGACGACAGCCCCGACATGTCGGCCACCATGGCGGAACTCGATCGCCTGCTGGAACAGGCAGAGCGCGCCGAGACCGAGGGGCTCAGCCCCGACCTGATCGGCCTGCCGGGCTTGTCGTCGCTGGTCAGCCGCCTGCCGTGGCGGCGCGGGAGCGGCGATCCAGCTCCTCCACCATCGGACGATCCTGCGCAGGGATAAGCCCGACCAGAACGGCCCAGAATCCGCCGACGGCCTGCTGCCCCGCCTGGGCATAGGCTGCCGCCATCCGCTCGCGGACGGCATCGAACAGCAGCCCCTCCAGCTCCGCACCTTCCGCGGTCAGGCTTAGCAACCGTTGCCGCCGATCATTGGTGCCGACCTGCTGGGCCACCAGCCCGCGCGACACCAGGTCCGCCAGCACGCGCGAGAGCGACTGCTTGGTGATGGCCAGCAGGCGCAGCAGGTCCGAGACGGCCAGCCCGGGCTGGCGCGCGATGAAATACAGCGCCCTGTGGTGCGCGCGGCCAAGCCCGCGTTCGTCCAGGATCGCGTCGGCCCCGCGGATCATGTTGGTATAGCCGAAATAGAGCAGCTCCACGCCGCGGCGGATTTCCGACTCGCGCAGGAACAGCGGAGATGCGCGGGACGCGCCGAGGGACGGGGTCGATGCGTCAATCATGTTGACCTATTCTGGACTGCGGCCTAAGCGCTGGCAAGCGTGAATTAGGGAGCGATTTCGATGGCGCAGCAGAGCTTCGACGACCGGGACGGCGTGATCTGGTACGATGGCAAGCTGGTGCCTTGGCGCGACGCCAATGTCCACCTCCTCACCCACGCAATGCACTATGCCAGCGCCGTGTTCGAAGGCCAGCGCGCCTACAGCGGCAAGATCTTCGCCTTGTCGGAACACACCGAGCGGCTGATGCGCTCGGCCGAGATCCTGGGTTTCACCATCCCCTGGACGCGAGACCAGATCGATCAGGCCTGCCGCGACACGCTGGCCGCCAGCGGGCTGTCCGATGCCTATATGCGCCCGATCGCCTGGCGCGGGTCTGAACAGATGGGCGTGGCCGCACAGAATTCGCAGATCCACCTGGCGGTTTCGTGCTGGGAATGGGGTGCCTATTTCGGCGCCGAGGCGCTGGCAAAGGGCCTGCGGCTAGAAATCGCCCCGTGGCGTCGTCCTGCCCCCTATACCGCGCCGACTGCCTCCAAGGCTGCCGGCCTCTACATGATCTGCACCCTGTCGAAGCACCATGCGACCGATCATGGCTATGACGACGCCATCATGCTCGACTGGCGCGGCCAGGTGGCGGAAGGGACGGGCGCGAACGTCTTCTTCGTGAAGGGCAAGGAGCTCCACACCCCGATCCCGGACTGCTTTCTGGACGGTATCACCCGCCGGACGGTGATGCGGCTGGCCGAACAGCGTGGGGTGAAGGTGATCGAGCGGGCGATCTGGCCCGAAGAGATGGAGAATTTCGAGCAGTGCTTCCTCACCGGTAGCGCTGCCGAGGTGACGCCGGTAGGTTCGGTCGGGCCCTGGAACTTCGAGGTCGGCGACCTGACGCGGCAGTTGATGGCAGATTATGCCGCACTCGTCCGGGGCGCATTTTCCAACAGTTGACCGCATTTTCTGCCACTGCAGACGAATACATGTTGCAGCGCGGTAGAAGCTTGGTTAATCGGGACACTCGGGACTAACACGCGCATGAAGACGCGAAACAGTATCTTGCCAGGCTGGTCGATCTGTTGGTCTCGAAGGGTAAATTCTGCCCGAGGCTGCCGTA
The DNA here is from genome assembly GCA_046316515.1 of Sandaracinobacter sp. Lineage (GTDB taxonomy): Bacteria > Pseudomonadota > Alphaproteobacteria > Sphingomonadales > Sphingomonadaceae > Sandaracinobacteroides. Next base: position 5,235 of record JBKDAC010000395.1, read on the forward strand.
AGATCATCGCAGTCTCGTGTGGGGCGCACAGGTTGGGGAGAGGATGCCTTGTCCCTGCCGCATGTTGGCGGCCAGGGTGGCAAGCCTCGGCATTGCAGGGATTTTGTACGGTGCAGAACAACGCAAGGCTGATGGAACGTCATCTGCATCGGCTGCGTCGCGGTCAGGAACTGCGCATTTTCCCCCAGATCCGGGATGCAGTCGTGGTCGTCGGACTGGCGCTCGCTTTTTTCCTGGCGCCTGCCCTCCAGGGGATCAAGCTGATCGCGGATCAGTCGACCAACGCAACTGCGTTGACCCTCATGGCCGACCAGACGGCATCCACCGAGGTGAAGCAACTCATCACTCGGCGCTGACGCTCAGGCCTTCCATGCCTGGCTTCTCGGTGCGCCCCAAAGGACGCTGGTTACATCCCTTTGCATCCGTTTCATCACAGGCGCCGCGGCTTTGGTTGACCCGGGGCTTGCGGATTCCTAAACGGGCGTTGGTCTTCAGGAGCAGTGGGATCGTGCAATCACCTTACAGGGCCGGAATGCTTGCCCTTCTGTCGGTCCTCGTGGCCCAGCCTGTTCTGGGACAGGCCATAGATCCACGCGTCCTGGAATCGCTTCAGTCGCAGCTTGGCGCCGGCCAGTCGCAGCCGGCCCCGGCTCCCGTCCAGCGACCTCAGGCAATGCCGTCCGCCAATCCGGCCGGACGGGTCGATACCCCCGAAGAACAGGAACTCCGCCGTGAGGAAGCCCGCCGCCAGTTGCGGCAACTTTACATGCCGTCGCAGGTCGAACGGGATTACCGCCGCAGGCTGGATGATCCGCAGCTGCGCCAGTTCGGCTATGATTTCTTTCAGTCGGCCCCGCCGCCCACGGGCGTGCGCACCGGCGCGATCGGGGCCGATTATGTGCTGGGCATCGGCGACCAGATCCAGGTCAGCTTCCGCGGCGCCACGAACCGCAACCTGTCCACGGCCGTTGATCGCGATGGCCGCATCATCGTGGGTGATCTTCGCCCGATTCCGGCTGCCGGGCGCACCCTGGGGGCCGTGCAGGCGGATATCGTGGCCGAAACCCGTCGCACCATCCTGGCGACCGACGTGTTCGTCAGTGTGGGCGAAGTCCGCGCGATCAGCGTGTTTGTCGGCGGCGAGGTAGAGCGGCCCGGACAGTTTAGTCTGACGTCCGGGTCTGACATCGGAACGGCTCTTGCCCAGGCCGGCGGCGTGCGGCGCTCCGGCTCGTTGCGGCAGGTGCGCATCGTGCGTGCCGGCGGCGGCACCGTCACGTTCGATCTCTACGGCCTTCTGGGGATAGTCGCGCCATCGTCGGTCCAGCTGCGCGACGGCGACCGGGTGATCGTGCCGGTCATCGGGCCGACGGTTGCCGTCACGGGCGCCGTTGCGCGGCCCGGCATCTATGAATTGCGTGGCTCTGCATCGGTTGGCGCGGTCGTAGCCTTTGCTGGCGGCGCCATCCGCCAGCGCGGCGGCCAGCTCGACATCAGCCGGATTTTGGCCGACGGCAGCGAAGGCTTCGTGCGTGCGCCCTCGCAGTCCGCAGCCGTCATGGGCGGCGATGTGGTGCAGCTGCTCGGCGGCTCGGCCGGCGGCGCCACCGGCCGCGTGCAGCTGTCGGGCAACGTCGACAACCCCGGTCCCCGCCCGATCGTGGCAGCCGGTACCGTGGCCGAACTCGTGGGCCCGCCCGAGGATCTTAGGCCCGATACCTATCAGCTGGCAGCGGTCCTCCGTCGGCGTGACCCATCGACCGGAGCGCGCGTGTACGAGGTACTGAACCTGGCCCGCGAGCTGCGTGAGCAGCCATCGACCCCGTTGCAGAGCGAGGATAGCCTGTTCATCTTTTCCCGGTCCGACATAGAGTTCATGAACAGCGCGGCTGTACGGCAGATCGTGCTTGGCCGGCCCAACACCGCACCGCAGTGCCAGTCGCTCAGGCGGCTTGAACTGCTGGTAAAGGACACCGAGGCAAGCCGGTTCAGTTCTGTCACGCGTGGCTCCTTTGTGATCGTATCGGAGCAGGGCGCCCAGCTTGGAGCGGTCGGTGCCTCACTTGGACAGAATAGGCGCCGCACGACGGACCTGGCGGTCACCGGGCGCAGCGGCAACCGCGACCAGGAGCTAACGGAGGCGGACAGCAACGGCAGCCGCCGCGACGAGGACGAAGCGACCGAGCCGGGCCGATCCATCTGCCCGCGGGTGTTCGAGAGTGATCCCGAACTTCTGTCCGTTCTGATCGAGCACAGCGTCAGCGTGGGCGGTTCCGTCCGTCGTCCCGGCGCATATCCCGTCGGCGGCACTGCGTCTGCCCGTGATCTGTCGCTGGTTGCTGATGGGCTCGTGACCGGATCCCGCAAGCTGACGCTCGACATCAATCGCGCCACGCAGGAATCTGCCGAGCGCATCCAGGCAGAGCCGGGCAGCACCACGCTGGCGGTGACCAGTGTCGGCTCGGGAGACGACATCCGCTTCAACGCCGAGCAGGCGCGGTTCGAAGGGTCTGGTGTGCTGCTGTCGGGCGAAGTCGCGCGCCCGGGTCTCTATGCCATCCGCAAGGGGGAAACCCTGTCGCAGCTGATCGACCGCGCAGGCGGCATGACCGACTATGCCTATCCCTTCGGCACCGTGTTCACCCGGCGCAGCGTGAAGGAAGCACAGGAAGAAGGGTTCCGGCGGACAGCCCGCGAACTGAACAACAGCCTTCTGGCGATCGCGGCCCGATCCACCCAGACCGGCAGCGGCAACCTGGAAGGCGCGGCTTCGCTGATCCAGCTGATCGGCACCGCCGAGGCGCCCGGCCGCATGGTCGTGGAGGCTGACCCGCGCGTGCTGGAGCTTCGGCCCGACCTCGATACGCGGCTCGAGGCCGGTGATGCCATCTTCGTGCCCAAGCGCCCCAATTTCGTCCTGGCCCTCGGCGACGTGAACAACCCGGGCGCGCTGCAGCATGTGCCAGGCAAGACATCGGGCACCTATCTGCGTGAAGCGGGCGGAACCCTTTCGACGGCCGACGACAAGCGGGCATTCATGGTTCTGCCCAACGGCACGGCGCAGCCGATCTCGGCCGGCGGACGCGGCGGCGGCACGCCCCCACCCGGCACCACGATCATCGTGCCGAAGAACATCGATCCGCTCTATCGCCTGTCGGTGTTCCGCGACGTCACGACCATCATCGCGCAGCTGGCAACCTCGGTTGCAACGGTTGCTGTGCTGGCGACCAACTGATGCCGATGGCGGTGGTGACAGCCCTGCTGGGTGCGTTGATCGCGCTTGGCGTCGGGCTGCGGGCCACGCCGATCGGAGAGGCGCTCCGGCTGCTGGACTTCCCGGATGTCGCCGGCGGGCGAAAGCTGCACGCCCAGGTCACCCCGCTCGTAGGCGGGGTCGCCGTCGTGGCTGCAGCCCTGGTGTCGGGCTTTGTCCTCCTGCCCGGCGTCGAAGGCGGACAGCGGACCATGCTGCTCTGGTTCCTGTTCACCGTCTTGGGGTTGTTTCTGGTCGGCGCCCTCGACGACAGGTTCGAACTTGGCGCGCGAACGCGGCTTGCCGCGGCATCGGCTTTCCTTCTGGCGGCGATCACCCAGGTCCCGGACTTCTCCATCGCCTTCCTGCTCTTCTCGGGCCAGCAGGATCTTCTCTTGATGCCATCGCTTGCCGGTATCGGCTTCACGCTTCTGTGCTTCGTGGGCCTTCTGAACGCGGTCAACATGGCAGACGGCAAGAACGGCATCGTGGTCGGTCAGGCGCTGATCTGGTCGACGGTCCTGATGCTGCGCTTGCCCCCCGACATGCTGCCCCTGATGACAGGCATCGCCGGTGCACTGGCAGTGCTGTTCGTCTTCAACATGAAGGGAAAGCTCTTCCTGGGGGACGGCGGCAGCTACGGCCTGTCGGCGATGTTCGGCTTGCTGGCGATCTATGCGTGGAATCATGGATTTGCCGACATGCGGGCCGATGATGTTGCGCTAATCTTTGCAGTACCGGTGTTGGACACGCTGCGTCTGATCGTCTGGCGGGTGTCCCAGGGGAAGAGCCCCTTCACACCCGGCCGCGACCATCTGCATCATTATCTGCATGCGCGCTGGGGCTGGCCACGCCCGCTGCCGTGGATGCTGGCGCTGGTTGCAATTCCGAACATGATGGCGGTTGCCTTCCCCGGGACTGCGCTGCTGTGGCTTGCCGTCACGCTGGTCGGCTATTTCGGGCTGATCTGGCTCGCCACGGTTGAACCGCGCGGACGACCCGCCTGACAGGCGAATTCGGGGCTTGAAGCCCCCGAGGCTTCAAGCTATCAGCGCGCCTCCAGACGCGGGGCCCTGTCGCCTCCAGCCTCAGGAACAGCCGGCATTGGGGTGTCGCCAAGCGGTAAGGCAGCGGTTTTTGGTACCGCCATTCCCAGGTTCGAATCCTGGCACCCCAGCCACCGGCCGGCCAAGTTACTGAAATCCCTGACACGGGTGCCCCAGCCCCATACGGACTGTGCGCATCACTGTGCCAACGCGCTGTGCGCATCCAGGGATCCACCTCATGGCAAAGGCCAACCACCTCCACCTCCGCGGGAGCCACCATTGGTTCCGCACAAACATTACCCTCCAACCCTGCAGTCGCATCGACGTCCGAAACCCTGTTCGATGCGGCGTCGCGCCTTGTAGAGCGTCTTGGCGAGTTTTTCTCGTTGGCCTTGTGGGGGATGACGGGGGCGATGCCGTGCACCCGTGCCGCTGCTCGGCTGGCCTTGCTGGAATAGCCTTTGTCGGCGATGGCGGCACGCGGGGTGATGTCCGGCCCGATGTCGAGCAGGGTCTCGAAATGGGGGCAGTCTGAGGCTTCACCACCGGTGAGGTCGAAGGCGATTAGATTACCGCAACCGTCGGCTTTGGCGTGGATTTTGGTCGTGAACCCGCCACGCGATCGGCCGAGCGCCCGGCCCTTTTGCCCCCCTTTGCTACCGCCGCCGAGACATGCGAGCGCACGATCGTGCCATCGAACATCTGGATCAGATGCACCGTCTGGCTGATCGCCGACAGCATGTCGAAAAAGGCCTCGAACACGCCTGAACCTTGCCAGCCAGCATGGTGAGATCAGGCAGGTGCAGGAGTTTGCGCAGAACCGCATCGTCGATGAGCTCGGTGCGGACGCCCAGTTCATTGCCCAGCCCCGCATCGCATATGTCTGCCCGGAGACTTCCACATCCATCTGCCGTGCTTGGCGCGATTGATCGGGCCCGCCGGGATCGGTCCGTTCGTGCCGGCAATCCTGCGGCCAGGATGCCAGCAACGAATGCACGCGCAGTGGCAGGCTTGGCGTGATGAATGAGTTCGCCGGTCCAAGCTCCGTGGCAGCCACCACTCGCCTTATTTTTTGTACAGTGGAGTGTGAAAATTAGGCGAGCTAGATTTTGGCCAAAGCCGGGAGTGGGGGTGGCAATGGACCGAAGGCGCATAGATGGCCATCTTGTCGTCGGCGGCATGGCGCATGATTTCGATGCTGTTCGCCTCGACCTTCTCAACATGGCAGCAGCGGATGACCGGTTGCGGATACGCTGTTCGGCGACCTTCGAGGAGTTTGGTGACGGGCTGGAGGTGGCACAGCCCACCTTCCTCGTCAGCTACACCTGTAACCTCGCTCCGACCAGTTCCTCGCTGGAGCGAATTCGGCAGTTCTTGATGAGGGGAGGGCGATGGTTGGTTCTTCATGCGACCAACAGCCTCTTGGAATGGCGCGCCGACGGCGTTGCCGCCAAAGGTCTGGAGCATCCTTTCCTCGCACTGATAGGCGCTGCCTTCCAGGCGCATCCGCCATACGGGCGCTTTCGAGTGCAGCCGTCATCAAGCCACCCGCTCGTCAAGGGACTTCCGCCATTCGATATCAATGATGAACTCTATCTCGCTGATGTCGACCCCGCGATAGAGTCGCTTTTGACGACCGACTTTTCGGGTGAAGCGCCCGGGTTTGTCCGCCGCGATTGGACCACAGACACATCTGCACGGCCGATGATGTTCCTGCGGCATGTCGGCAAAGGGGCCATCCTGCACCTCGCGCTCGGGCACCGCCGAGGCCATTACGACGCGCCCCACCGCACGCCGTACGTCGAACATCCGGAGCATGGGCCGTGGCAGGATGAGGTATTCCGGAATCTGCTCGCTCGCAGCTTGCGCTGGACAGCCCGGACCGATCCAGAACTGGAGGCCGTATGAGCACCGAAGCCCGACTGCCCGCTCTCGGCGATGATGAGCTGCCTGCTGAGCTCAAGCCCATCCTCGCGGCTTGGCCATACCGGCTGCACAGGACCCTCGCGCATTCACCGGCCAGCCTGCGAGCGTGGATGCCCTGGGCCGAGCATATCTTGCGCAACAACCGCCTTACGCCGCGCATCCGGGAAATTGCGATCCTTCGGGTCGCCTGGAATGCGCGATGCGCTTACGAGTGGGGCCTGCATGCCTGGGTTGGTCGGCAGGTGGGCATGTCCGATGCCGACCTCGCTGCCATCGTCGAAGGCGCCGGATCGCCGGCTTGGACTTCACTCGAGGCCGCCATCGTCCGGGGGGTCGACGAGTTGATGGAAACCCACCGAGTGGCACCAGATACATGGTCCACACTTGCAGCCAGTCTTGCCCCGGACCAGTTGATCGATTGGCTCTATGTGACCGGCCAGTTCGTGACCATCGCCTGGATCCTGAACGGTCTTCAGCTTGCACCGGAGGATGGCGTCGAGCCGCTCCCGAACGAACGCCAGGAGGGTTAGCCATGGATCTCGCCTTGTCCGGAAAGCGTGCCATCATCTCGGGCGCGACACGCGGCCTGGGTCGCGCCATCGCAACGCAGCTGATCACCGAAGGCGTCGAAATCGCCTTCTGTGCCCGCAATGCCGAAGCAGTTGCCGAGGCCCAGTCCGCTTATGGGTCCATCGGCGGGAAGGCGCGGGGATGGACGCTCGATGTTCGCGACGCCGAGGCCTACGGCGACTGGCTTAATGCCGCGCGGGATCATCTCGGCGGATGCGACATCTTCATCCCCAATGTCTCGGCCAAGGCCGGGCTTCAAGGCGAAGAGCAATGGCGCGCCAATTTCGAGGTCGATCTGCTCGGCGCTGTCCGCGGGATCGAAGCGCTGAAGGATGACCTCGTCGCGAGCCGTGGCGCCGCCCTGTTCCTTGTCACCACGGCGGCTCTCGAGCATTTCCCGGTTGTGCAGCCCTACAATGTGATGAAGGCCACGCTCATCGTCTATGCCAAGCAGTTGTCGCAGACACTGGGCGCCAAGGGCGTCCGGGTGAACTGCATTTCGCCCGGCTCCATCATCTATCCCGGCAGCAACTGGGAGAAGGCGCGCGACGGGAACCCAGCCTTCTACGAGATGGTGCGTTCGGCAATCCCCGAGGGGCGGCTTGGAACGCCCGAGGAGGTGGCCCGCCTCGCTGCCTTCCTGCTGTCCCCGGCAGCCTCGTGGATCAATGGCGAAAACATCGTGATCGACGGCGGACAGATCAAGCGCATCCACTACTAGACAGGGCAGGCCTCGCACGCCTTTTTTGACTCAGATTGTCGCGCCTGCATCCACTGGCAGATCTATGCCGGTGATCATCCGGCTGTCGTCGCTGGCAAGGAACAGTACTGCCCGCGCGACGTCATTGGGCTGGATCAGCTCGTTCCAGCTCCGGCACAGGGGGTGAACGGCCATCCGCCGCTGATGTCCTTCGGGATCTCCCGCAATGTTCGCGGCCATGAGCGGTGTTTCCGTCGAGCCGGGGTGGACACAATTGGCGCGGATGCGGGTCCCCCTGTTCGCGCAGTCGAGTGCGATGGACTTGATGAGGTTGCGCAACGCGCCCTTAGATGCGCTGTAGGCAGGCAATGCCGAGGATGGCCGCAAGGCAAGTGTCGAACCGACCGCAACGATTGAGCCCGTGGCTGCAACTTCCAGGAGAGGCATCAGCACCCTTGATCCCAAATAGGCGCTGCCGACGTTGGTATCGAGGAACTGGTGCCATGCAGCCTCCTCCAGGTCGGCGAGCGGCACAAAGCCCGAAATGCCCGCATTGTGGACCAGGATGTCCAGCCGGCCATGCGCAGCATCGAGCAGCTCGGCGATTGCACGCCAGGCCGATTCCCGTGTCACGTCCAAGGGTTCAATGGCACCCGGATGATCCGCGCGGGAGAGATCGGTCGCGATTACTGTTGCGCCTTCCGCCCGGAACAGGTCCACGATGGCGGCGCCGATTCCGCCTGCTGCGCCCGTCACGAGGGCGACCTTTCCTTCGAGCCTCATGCCCCGCGCCTTTCGAGATAGGGACGCCGTGCCCGCCAGATCAGCCAGAAGGCGAAGGGTGCAGTGATCAGGTTCACAACCGCAAGGCCGAAGCGGACCCCGTCGGGCCCCGTGAAGAGATAGTCCGACATTGCTCCTACCAGCATCGGGCCCAGCCCCAGGCCGACCGCATTGATCACGAGCATGTAGAGTGCACTTACCTGCCCGCGAAGCTCGTTCGGGGTGACGAGCCCGATCGCTGTGCCTGCCATCGGAAAGGCCATGGTGCCGAACGGCACGGACAGCAACAGGACGGCGAGGGCCAGTTCGGCTGTCGGCATCACGGGGCTGAGGGCTGACAGCAGGCCGGAGAAGAGGGCGCTGATGGACGCTACGCGAAGAGGCGCATCCTTCACGTCCCGCGCAGTCAAGCTGTCACACCAGCGGCCGGCGCCCAGTGCGCCGAGCGGTCCCAGGAACAGATAACCTAGCCCGACCCACAGGCCGATCTGAGCCGGGCTCCAGCCAAAACTGCGAATGAAGAAGGCGGGCGTCCAGACGGCCGATGCGTAGCTTGCGAGCGTGATCATAGCGAAGCCGCCGAACATCGGCGTGAACAGTGGCGCCTGTTCGCGCATGTACCGAAAGGCCTCCCCGACCGGGACTTGCCCCGCACCGCTTCGCCCGCGCCGGATAGGCTCTGGAAGCAGGACGAGAAGCAGGAGGGCAACGAAAAGCCCTGGCAGGGCGACGAGTACGAACACGCGCTGCCATCCGGCTATCCGGTCCATCAGTGGAAACCAGCCGAAGTCCGCTGCCGATACGAAGGCTATCGCCGCTCCGCCCGCAATGTAGGCAAGCCCGATTCCGATGAACGCCGTCATCGTGAACACGGATATCCCCCGTCCGAGCTGCGCGGGCGGAAACAAATCGGGGATCAGCGAATAGGCGGCCGGCGTCAAGCTCGCTTCGCCGGCACCCACCCCTGCGCGGGCAATAAACAGCTGCCCGAAGCTCCGCGAGAGACCGGAGAACAGCGAGAAGAGACTGAAGGTCGTGACGCCGGCGACGATGATGGCCTTGCGCGGCCTGCTGTCGACCAGCCGGCCGATGGGAAGCGCGAGCAGGGTGTAGAACAGGCCAAAGGCGAGCCCCTGCAGCATGCCGAACTGCGTGTCGTTGATGCCGAGATCCTTCTGGATCGGCTGGACGAGAAGATTGATGATGATCCGATCAAGGTAAGACAGGATGTTAGCCAGCGCCAACAGCGCCAGGGCCCCCCATGCAAGGCGCGCAGCAGGCCAGGGCGCCTCGGCGCTCAGCTGGCCTCCTCCCCAGTCTCCCGCACCACGCGCTCCAGGAGCCGTTCGCCTTCGGGGCTGGACACAAGCAGGCGCAGGAAATGGCGGATCGCCGCCAGCCGCTGCTCCCGATTGTAGACAACTCCTTCCTGCTGCACGAGCCCCTCGATCAGGAACCGGAGCGCATCACGCCTCAGATCGAAGTCCGGCCGCTCTGCGAGACTTCGCGGAAAGATGCGAAGCGCCGCCTCGCGCCGTGCATCGTCATAGGCTGCGATGGCCGGGCGGAAGATCGCACCAAGCTCGGGGTCCGTGCGCGCTGCCTGCGCAAGCTCGGCAAAGGCTGCGAAGGCTGGCGTATAGGCATGCTCCCATGCCAGATCGACGGACCGCGCTCGGAACGTTTCGTCCCGCGGGAGTGCCGCGATCGCGTCCTCGTACAGATCGATGCGTTTGCGCGTGATATGGGCGATCAACGCCTCGACCAGAGCCCCTCTGCTGGGGAAGTGATAGACCATCGTCGCTCGGGCAACGTTGGCCGCCTCTGCGATCCTTGCGACCGACAAGGACCGGTAGCCATGATCTGCGAGAAACGCCATGCCGGTATCGAGAATGTGCCGCCGCGTGATGCTGCTCTTGGCGAACTCCCCCTCGCGCCGTTCGGTGGGATCCTGCAAGCGCGCTGCAGCAGCATTTCCAGTCATTCGCGAAACTCCAAATCCAGACGGAGGAGGTTGCGATGGTGGAAATGAGTCCGAAAGGAAAGGGGCGCTTGCCGCTCGGCCAGTCTCCAGTCGCCAAACCGGCTCAGCAGCACATTCAGAGCAATCTCCAGCTCCAATCGGGAAAGGGCTGCTCCTACGCAGAAGTGAAGTCCCATGCCAAAAGCCAGATGCGCTGCCGGCTGCCTGCCTTCGAGGCGGACAATGTCCGTGTCGGGGCCCCAGACCTTCTCGTCCCGGTTTGCCGAGGCGAACCGCACATGGAGCAGGCTCCCAGCCGGAATCACGACGCCACCCAGCCGTTCGTCCGACACAGCCTTTCGGAACTGCCCCTGGATCGGGCTGTCCAGCCGCAGCACTTCCTCGATGAACAGCGAAATTCGCGACCGGTTGCTTCTCAGACGGGCCAAGAGTTCGGGATCCTGCGCCAGCCGCAGAACGGCAAAGGTCAGAGTGGCGGTCGTTGTCTCGTTCCCGGCGACCAGAAGCTGGGTGAGGATCGAGAGGATTTCCCCGGGCTCCAGGGGCCGTCCGTTGATCTCGGCATTGGCCAGGGTCGAGATAACATCGCTGCCGTCGCTGCCGCGCCTGGCATCAACCAGTTCCATCATCGCCCGGTGGCACGCCAGGGTCAGTTGCGCGATCTCGATCGCCCTATCGTCCGACGTAAGGAACCCGAGTTCATCCGCAAATGCATCCGACCACTGCTTGAGCTGGCCTTCGCCGACATCGCCCATCCCCAGCAGCTCACCCACCACTGCGATCGGAAGAGGGACAGCGAGCCGGCTCACAATCTCGACCGGCTCGCTGTCAGGCAGGCCTTCAACGAGCGCGTCGGTCCGCGCGGCGATGAAAGGCCTCAGCCTGGCCAGCCCCTTCGGGAGGAAGAAAGGACTGACCAGCTTTCGGTACGCGTCGTGCGATGCGGAATCATTGTGGGAGAGCGTGGGCGCAAGTGCCCACCCCTGCTTGCGGATTTCCGCCACCTCCGGCGGCAAGCCGCCGGCCCGCATGGATGCCCGGTCAATGGCGCTTGAAAACCGATCGGATGCCCGCACCACCTCGGACGCGATCGCATGATCGAGGACATAGTAGATCCCGCTGGCCTTTTCATGATGGATTGGGCCCATTGCGCGCAGCGCGCGGTAGGCGGCAGGCGCCTCGGCCATGAATCCGGCATCGCGCGGACGGAAATCCATTCAGCCCTCTCCCGCCATGAACGCGTCAAGGCAGCGATGGAAGTGCCGGATTCGCGCCTCCTGAACAGCTCCGGTCATCGGCCCGGCCGATTGGAGCGACTTCAGCCCTTTCTGGATCGCCGCGAGATTGGACATGTCCTCGTCAAAAACACCGGCGAATCCTCCAAGCTGCGCTGCCTCGCGGTGCGACACATCGAAGTCGATAAGCTGCGGTTCGCGCGCGGCCGGGATGTCCTTGCCCGGAGGCGACGGCACGAGGAACATGATCTCCATGCTGCACTGGTCAGGGTCGTCCTCCAGCGGGAGGAAGCGATAGACCAGGTAGGAGCCCCAGCCGGCCCACAGCACGAGATTGGGAAACACGTGGTACTGGATCGTGTCGATCAACTCGCAGTCCGTTGCGCCTTCGACGTCCAGCCCCTCCGCCATCAGGGACCGTCGTCTCGCGTCGCCCATCGCGGACCTGGCGGTCATGCCCTCCGGCAGGGATACTGCGTCAGCTGCTGCCCCGAGTGCGGGCCGCAGCCCAGCCCGAAAGACCTCCTCATCCGAAATGGGCGCCATGTTCGGGCTGTGCAGGCCACGCGGAGAGATCATGCGCGTGGTTCGGAATCCGTCCCAGACATCATACTGAGTCATCGCATCGCCCAGATATGTCATCGCGCTGCGATGGGTCTCGGTCACATGGAAGCTCTCGATGAAAGCTTCCAGTGCGACCTTCCAGTTGCAGCGATGCAGCTTCCTGACGTGAACTGCCTTGACACGCAGAGAGAGATCCCATCCGCGGGTTGCATAGTGCTCGGGCAGGAACTCAAGGAACGTCTCGAACGGCTCGGGATCGTCAGCCGGATTGACGAACACGAAACCACCCCATCGTCCCACAGCGACCGCCGGCAGCCGGAAGGCTTCTCGATCCACATGGGCGAAGTCCCAACCATTCACGAGGCTTCGACAGCTGCCGTCCAGGTTCCAAGCAAAGCCATGAAACGGACACCGGAAATGCTCCGCATGTCCATCGCAGTCGCGCAAACGCCGTCCGCGATGGAGACAAGCGTTCACCAGCGCCAGGATGCTGCCATCGGCTTGTCGTGCGACCAGCAGCGAGCTGCTTCCCGCATCATGAATAACGAAGTCGCCCGGTTCCGGGATATCCTCTTCCCGGCACGCCATTTGCCAGCAGCGGCCCCATAGACGCTCCTGCTCCCGTTCCGCAAACGCGCGGTCGAAATAGCGCCGCCGGTCAATGGGGTCTACCGGCACGTTCGACTTTCCGGTTTCCCTCAGCACGGCAGGGACAGAGCGGGTCTCTGCATCGAGAAGAGCTTGCACCGACGGCTCATGGGCCGCAGGGCGCGCAGCAGAATTCGACATGCCTTGTCTCCCAGTTTCCGTACAGCGTAGTATGACTTCTGGGCAAGCTGCCACCGCTTCAATAGGTGAGGGCGTGGCGACCGTGGCGAATTCCGCCGGGTCCAATGATGCATGAACGCGCTGCCGCAAGCCAAAGCAGCGCCGGCTTGCGCGTTGGTCACAACGGTGCGGGGCGGCAGGTTTCGGCCCGGGCGGGATCAGGGCCGGTAGGGCGGATTATCAGGCAGGACAAGGCGCACTTCTCGAGCCCACATGGCCCAGAAGGCGGCCATTCGGAGCATCCGGTCAGGCTCATCAGCAGCACGATCGCGGAGTTCCGAAGGATCGGCGTCAATGTCGAACAGGCGCCACTGTCCGTCGCCGGTGTCGAGCGCTTTCCAACGACCGTCAAAGACGCTCCTTTGGCCAAATAGCTCCCCTGCGACCATTTTGCCTTCTGGCCGGGCCAGATCGGCGCGGCCCTCGACCATGGCGCGGAGCGAGCGGCCGCGGATCGGTTCCACCGCTCGCCCGGCAAACCGCGTGCCATGGTCAGCGATCCCGGCATAATCCATTAGGGTGGGGACCAGATCCATCACATGCGTGAAGCCGGGCACCACACGTCCGGCCCCAGCTCTTGCATGTCCGGGCGGCACAATCAGGAGAGGCGCGCGAGTTCCGCCTTCTGTCGACCACGCCTTGAACATCCGCCCCGGCGCCGCAGACGCCTCGGCCCACCCGGCGCCGTAGGAGTCGAAGCTTCCCGGTCCGCCGAGCATTTCGAGGGAATTGCGCGCCGCCTTCCAGCGATCGACAAGCGGCGCCAAGTTCGTGGTGCGGAAATCAAGGCTCTCGGGGCCGTTGTCCGACAGAAAGAGGATGAGCGTGTCGTCGAAGCGGCCCTGGCGCTTCAGCTCCGCGATGACACGGCCGAGTTCCTGGTCCATGCGCGCGACCATGGCGGCATAGATCTCCATCAGTCGCGCCTGTCGTTTGCGCTCTTCGGACGAGAGCGCGGCCCAGCCGCCCGACGTGCGAACAGGCGGCGGCACGGTCGCATCGGCGGGAACGAGGCCGAGTGATTTCTGGCGGGCAAGGCGGGCCTGCGCCAGCGCATCCCAGCCCTCGTCATAGCGGCCACGCTGGCGGGCAATGTCTTCGGCGGCTGCCTGCACCGGCCAGTGTGGCGCTGAGACCGAGAGGACCGCGAACACCGGCTGTGCCCGCGGCGTTCCGGCGAGCTCGGCGACCATATGATCGGCAAAGGCTGTTGAGGAATAGAAGCCGGGTGGCAGCGCGGCGAGCACTTGGCCGTTGCGGCTGATCGAATTGCCAAGGCGCGGATCTGGTGAATAGCCGCCGCCGAAATGGTCATGCGCGCCGTGCAGGAGGGCAAGCGAGCGGTCGAACCCGCGCCTGTGAGGGTCGGCATCGCGCTGAAACCCGAGGTGCCACTTGCCGGACCAGATGGTCGCGTAGCCGGCATGATGGAAGATTTCACCGACCGTGACGGCCTTTTGCGACAGGAACCCTTCGTAGCCGGGCTTGCCCCGCTGGTTGGCGGCGGCGACCTCGACCATTGTGGAAACGCCGACCCGGTGATGGTCGGTACCTGTCATCAGCATGGCACGCGTCGGCGAACACGCAGGCGCCACGTGGAAACCCGAGAAGCGGGCAGCGCTTGCGGCCAGCGAATCCAAGGTGGGTGTCGCGATTTCGCCTCCGGATGCGCCCATGTCGGAAAGGGCAAGATCATCGGCAATCACGAGCAGGACGTTTGGCTGTCGGGCGGCAGCGGCTGGCACCGCCGACAGCGCCGCCCCGACGAGGAACGCCGAGAGCAGCGCGGTGCGACGTACCTCCATCAGAAGTCGAGCGTCAGTTCCAGCCCCCAAGTACGACCGGGCGTGTTGGTGGAGAAATCGACCACCGCATTCGTGAAGGAGGAGATCGGTCGTTCGTCCGACAGGTTGCGGCCGAACAAGATCACCCTGTAGCGATCATTGTCAGGCCCTCCAAAGGTCACGGTCGCGGCGACGTCGTACAGCCAGGTAGCGGGGATGACACCGCGCTGGCTGTTGAGGACTTCGCTGACCTGGCTGCTTAGATGGCGAGCGAGCCCGTTGATCGAAAGGTTCAGCTTGTCGAATGACCAGAAGAATGTCGGCGAAATGGAGGCGGTCCACTCCGGCGCACGACGCAGCCGGTTCGGCGAAAAATCGGCCGCAATCAACGTTCCCGCCGGCTGGGGTGGAACAGAAACGAACTGGCTGGTCGATGCGAACGTGTCGAAGTCCCGATAGCGGGCATCGAGATAGCCCAGCGACGCGTCGAGCCGGAACCACTCGAGGGGCACCGCGTTCATCTCCAGTTCGAAACCGCGCAAGCGGGCGCTGGCGGCGTTTCTAACCGTCGTGGACGTAATTGCAGGCGGCGGTGCCGGCTCGATGACCTCTTCCTGCTTGTCGGTGTAATCGTTCCAGAACAGCGCGCCATTGAGGCGCAGTCGCCCGTCGAGAAAATCTGCCTTCCCGCCCAGCTCGTAGGCGTTGACAAATTCCGGGTTGAAGGGGGTCGTCACGTCGCGCACGGTGCCGGCACGGGCGGAAAAGCCGCCCGCATTGTAGCCGCGCGAATAGCTGGCATAGACGAGGATCTCGTCTGTCGGTTTCCAGTTGATGGCTGCTCGTGGCGTGAACTCGAACCAATCGGCGCTGGCAGTTCCGCTAGAGGTCAGCGGTCTGCCAGGCAGGACGCCGTCCAGAATGGAATAGGGTGCCGTGGGCGGAAGCGCTGCGCCATAGAAGCGTGTGGTGATGTTCTTCTTGTCCCAGCTGGCTCGACCGCCGAGTGTCAGCGTCAGATCGGACGTGATGCCCCAATCCGCCTGGGCATAGATTGCCGTCGTCTCAGCTCGGTGGAAATCCTCGTCACCCGAGCCGTTCAGGTACAAGTTGCCGAGCGGAACCGGGGCCCCGACCATTGCGAGATCGAGTTTGATGGCCTGCCTGAGGCTGTACTGGCTGCCGAACCAGAAGACACCGGTGACGAACTGGATCGGCCCGGGCAGCGAGGACACAATGCGGGCCTCGGCCGACATCTGGTTGAAATCTTGGGTACGGAAGACGTTGAAGACTGTACGCTGGGTGCCATCGAAATCAATGTAGACATCTTCGCTCGACTGGCGCCAACCAAACACGGTTTCCAGCGCAAACTTGTCGGACAACTTAAGGTTTCCATTGACGGTCAAGGCATCGAGGCGCGAATTCTGGAAGTGAGGGTCGGTTACCCGGCTGCGGCGGTCTGCAGGATTGTCGCAATCCAGCTGCGGAGTGCCGCGCAGGCACAGCAGGTCAGGGCCAAAGGCAGGTGTGATCGTTGCCGGAACAGGCGGAGTTCCGGTCAGGCGATAGGGCAGCGGATCGATGGTTGCTATTCCGCGCTGGAAATAGGGGGTCAGTTCGCTGTCATCCCGGAAATGGTCATAAGTGACGAGCAGTTCGCCCGGGCCGGCGCGCAACATCACCGTGCCTGTCAGGCCCCATCGATCTTTCGCACCCGTCGCACCGCCGGCGGCGTTTTCCCAAAGACCATCATCCCTCTGGAGGTAGCCTGAGAGCTTGACCGAAACTGTGTCGTTGATCGATGGGAGGTTCACGACCGCGTTCAGGTCCCGCCTGTTGGCTGTGCCGAAGATCACACGACCGCGGACACCGAGTTCGCCGGTTGGCTTGGTTCGGAAGGCTTGGATTGCCCCGCCAGTGGTATTGCGGCCGAACAGGGTTCCCTGCGGCCCGCGAAGCACCTCGAGGCGCTCCAGATCGAAAGTGTCGAGAAGGTTGAAGGCTGACGTCCCGAGATAAACCCCGTCGACGAAAACCCCGACTGCGGGGTCGAAGCTCTTTTCGGGGTCCTGCGAGTTCACGCCGCGGATCGAAATCTGTGAAAGTGATGGGCCGATCGCAACTTCGGAGACGACAAGGTTGGGCACGAGGCCGGCCAGGTCCCTGATGTCCCGGCCATTCAGGCGCTCAATCGCCCGCTGGTCAAAGGCACTGATTGCGATGGGAACGTCCTGAATGCCTTCCGCGCGGCGCTGAGCCGTGACAACTATCGTGTCCAGTCCGAGCGGATCATTCGCAATGTCCTGGGCCACTACAGGCAATGCCGGCAAAAGTGCCGCGCCCGCCAGAATCCACCCCTTGGCCTTGCGTACCATGGCTGCTCCCTTTCCCAAGTGCCCAGCCTCAAACCTGGCTGGGCAATTCTGCTCCCTCGTCTGGATCATGTTTCTCTGGATCGCGTTTCTCGCGAATTTAGTACAACATTGTATGGATATTGGCTGGAAAGGAGGTAGCCGCAAAAAGTAACAGTAGGCTCGTCACGATACCGGGTTGGATCAACATCGCTTGATCGCTTGAACTGCTAGTTGCTCGCCGGGTGACCGTCGATGTGCCGGCCCGTTCGCACAGCATTATCAGGTGCTGGTCCGGCACATCTGCGGCCGTGGACGCTTTGCAGATTGAACTGGTTCGGCCGTCCGAGAGCGGTACAAACAGTGCGCAGAAACTGCGCGCTTGACTGTGCGCATGGATGTGCGAGAACAAAGGCTGTGTGCCAAGGATTGATTTAACTTCAAGGACTTAGCGTGCGGTCGGGTTCCCCACTTTTGGGTGGAAATTCTGGCACCCCAGCCACCGGCCGGCTTTCCTGCGCACGGAGCCGCGTTGACCGGACGGCCGCCGGCCCCCAAAGATGGGTGGCATGACAACAGCCCCGACGCTCGCCGACATCCACAGCGCCCAGCGGCGGCTCAAGAGCCATGTGCACCGCACACCCATCCTGTCCTCGCGGGAGATCGATGCGATCGCCGGGGCCAGGTTGTTGTTCAAATGCGAGAATTTCCAGCGGACGGGATCGTTCAAGGCGCGCGGCGCCTTCAATGCCGTGCTGGCGCTGGCCGACGCACAGGCGGCGCGGGGGGTAGTGACGCACAGTAGCGGGAACCATGCCGCAGCCCTTGCCCTGGCCGCGCGGGAACGCGGGATTGCGGCCCATATCGTGATGCCGCACACCGCGCCTGCGCCCAAGAAGGCGGCCGTTGCGGCCTATGGCGGCAGAATTATCGATTGCGAACAGACACTTGCTGCTAGACTGGCCGCAGCCGACGCCATCATCGCCGAGACGGGTGCCGTGCTGATCCCGCCCTTCGACAGCCGGGAGGTGGCCGCAGGGCAGGGCAGTTGCGCGATGGAGCTGCTGGCCGATGCAACCGAGGCGCTGGATGCCGTGACCTGCCCGGTCGGCGGCGGCGGGCTGCTGGCGGGTACCCTGGTCGCGGTGAAGGAAAGCAGACCGGAAGTGGCTGTGATTGCAGCAGAACCGGCTGCAGCAGATGATGCGGCGCGGGGCTTTCGCAGCGGTGAGTTGCAGCCCCAGGTGCTGCCGGTTGCGACCATTGCCGACGGGCTGACGACTGCCATGAGCCCGATGACTTTCGGCGTGATGCGCGCGCGGGCCAATAATGTGGTAACTGCCTCGGAATCCGCGATAATCGAGGCCATGCGCCTGATCTGGAGCCGCATGAAAATCATCGTGGAGCCCAGCTGCGCAGTGCCTTTGGCCGCCATCCTGGAGGGCAGCTGGGATGCGAAGGGCCTGACTGTCGGTGTCATCCTGACGGGCGGGAATGTGGACCTGGACCAGCTTCCCTGGAGCCGCTGATGCCGGGATCTCTGCATCACGAACATCACAAGTCGATCGTTTCCGCGCGGTGAAATCGGGGCTCAATCGCCAGGAGAAGGCCTGGTCGCTGACCGAAGCGGCCAATGAGCCCTATTTCAACCTGGTCCAGCGCTATGTCTTTGCCCCCTATTTTGCCGGCACGCTGGCCGCGACGCCCGCGCAAGGGGCAAGCCTGTGGGGCTATGCGCTGGGCGCAGCCGGCTTCGGAATCGCGATCCTGGCGCCGGTGCTGGGCTCGATCGCGGACTCCGGCTCCCGCCTGAAGCCCTGGCTTGCCGGCGCCGGGCTGGTCACCTTCGTGGCGGCCGCCCTGCTGTGGTTCGCGGCGCCCGGTGCGCCTATCCTTGCCGTTGCCTTGCTGGTGTTCGTGGCCGGCATTTCGTCCGAGCTGATGAACCAGTTCTCCAACGCGTTCCTGCCCATCTCTTCGCGGCCGGAGAAGATGGGGCTGTTGTCGGGGCTGTCCTTTGCCATCAGCCAGCTTGCGGGCATCGCCGTGCTGCTGCTTGTGCTGGCGGCCTCCGAAGCGCCGCCGGCGTTCCTGGCGGACGTCGAGAATGGCGTGGATCGCCTGGCCGGCCCGCTGGCCGCTGGCGCCGTGCTGCTGTTCCTGCTGCCCTTCCTGGCTGTCGCGCGCGACCGGCCGACGGTGCAGGGTGCATGGGGGAAGGGCGCGTCGGTGCAGCAGGGCCTTTCCGATCTGAAGGCGACGCTGGCCGAGGCCTGGACCGACCGCAACATGCGGCTGTTCCTGATTGCCCGGATGATTTCCGCCGACGGGATGGCGGTTATCTTCGGCTTTGGCGCCGTGCTTGGCGCGGCCGCCTTCGGGTGGGAGGCCGGCACCCTTGCGCGCTTTGGCCTGATCATCACCGCCTTTGGCGTGATCGGGGGCTTTTCGGGCGGCGTGATCGACGGGCTGATCGGCACCAAGCGGCTGACGCTGCTGGGACTGCTGTTGATGGCTGTCGGCACGGCATCCGTCGTGCTGACCAACGCCGAGCGGATTTTGGGGATTCCCACGGGCGTTCCGCTGGGCACGCCGCTGTCGACGCCGCAGGAATGGGGCTTCATGGCATCGGGCGCTGTGATCGCGGCGGGCGCTGCCTTCACCGTTGCCGCCATCGCACGCTGATGGCACAGCTGGCCCCGCCGGAGAAGATTGCGGCCTATTTCGGCCTCTATGCCTTTGTCGGCAAGGCGACCGCCTTTGTCGGCCCCACCATCGTCGGCCTGCTTGCCACCGCCACCGGGTCGGTCCGCCCGGGGATCGGCGTCGCGTTGATCTTCCTGTTCGTCAGCATCGCCTGCCTGTGGGGCGTGCGCTCCCCAATTCGCCAAGTGGCCTGAACCCTCCCCAGGCGCAAAGGTGCGTCTCGAGGGAGATTTTCGATGGATTTCACGCTGCCCGCCGACCTGCTCGCCTATCTGGACGAGCTGGACGCCTTCATCGCCGCCGAGATCAAGCCGCTGGAAGAGGCAGACGACAATATCCGCTTCTTCGACCACCGCCGCGAATGGGCGCGCACCGACTTCGAAAATGGCGGCCTGCCGCGGCACGAATGGGAAGCCCTGCTGCGCGAGGCCAGCATCCGCGCCGACAAGGCGGGCCACTGGCGCTTCTCTGCGCCCAAGAAGTTCGGCGGCAAGGACGGCGCGAACCTGTGGATGGCCGTGATCCGCGACCGCTTCGCCGCCAAGGGCCTGGGCCTCCACAACGATCTGCAGAACGAACATTCGATCGTCGGCAACTTTCCCTTCGTCGCCATGTTCGACACCTTCGGCACCGAGGCGCAGAAAGAGGAATTCATCCTGGGCGGCTTTGCCCGCAAGCGGATCGTCGCCTTCGGCCTGACCGAGCCCGAGCATGGATCGGACGCGACCCACATGGAAACCCGCGCTGTCCGCGAAACGCGCGACGGCGTCTCCGGCTGGCTGATCAACGGCGAGAAGATGTGGACCACGGGCATGCACGTCGCGACCCATGTCGCGACCTTCTGCCGGACATCCGGCGAAGACGGCGCCGCGCGCGGCATTTCCTGCCTGCTCGTCCCCTCGGACACGCCCGGCGTGAAGATCGAGGAGTATCTCTGGACCTTCAACATGCCGACCGACCACCCGCGGGTCAGCTTCACCAACGTCTGGGTGCCCGACTCAGCCCTCCTTGGCCCGCCCGAAGGCGGCCTCGCCCTCGCGCAGAGCTTCGTGCACCAGAACCGCATCCGCCAGGCGGCCTCCTCCCTTGGCGCCGCCACCTTCTGCATCGAGGAAAGCGTCCGTTATGCCCGCAGCCGCAAGCCCTTTGGCAAACCCCTTTCCGACAACCAGGCGATCCAGTTCCCGCTCGTCGAACTCGCCACCCAATGCGAAATGCTGCGCCTGCTGATCTACAAGACCGCCTGGGACATGGACCACATGCCCCACGAGAGAATTGAACGAGACCTCTCCGACAAGATCTCCATGTGCAACTATTGGGCAAACCGCCTGGTCTGCGAGGCGGCCGACCGCGCCATGCAGGTGCATGGCGGCATCGGATACTCCCGCCACAAACCCTTCGAACATATCTTCCGACACCACCGCCGATACCGGATCACCGAAGGCTCGGAAGAAATCCAGATGCGCAAGGTTGCCGCCTACCTGTTCGGCTATATGGGCCCGCGCAAGGCGCTTTTCCGCACGGCCTAGGGCCTGATGCGACGAGAACCGAGGGGGCTTTGCCCCCTCGACCCCCAGCAGGAGGCTGTAGCCTCCTGCACCTCTGTAGTTTGCAGAAGAGGGCCCCCCGAGAGACAGGTGCCAGTGGCACCAGACCTTCCGGGGGCCCTCTTCTGCAAACTATGGGGTCAAGGGGACTACAGTCCCGCGCCGCGCCTTGCGCAGCAGACTAAGTCAAGCCGGCTGCGGGGCGGGTTGCGGGGTGCGTGCGCAGAGCCGATTGAGGTGGCGGGCGGTTCGGCCTATCTGGGGTCGGTGAACGCGCCCCAACCTTCTCCGCCGCCGTCTGTTTCCCCTGCGCGTGCCCATGAGGCGCCGCCGTCGCGGAAACTGTCGAGCTTGTCGCTGTTGTGGGGCTATGCCAGCCGGTATCCGGGCCAGCTGGCGGCTGCCTTGCTGGCGCTGATGGTGGCGGCCGGGGCGACGCTGGCCATTCCGCGCGGGCTGGGCCTGGTGGTGGACAAGGGCTTTGGCGCCACGGCCGAGGCCGACATCGCGCCCTATTTCGTGGGGCTGTTGCTGGTCGTGCTGGTGATGGGGATCGCGACGGCGTTCCGATTCTACTTCGTGAGCTGGATCGGCGAGCGGGTGGTGGCCGATCTCAGGCAGGATGTGCAGGCGCACATGC
>JBKDAC010000396.1:0-1400 GCA_046316515.1 Sandaracinobacter sp.
GGGAGACAGCGCCGGGTGGCTCGCCAATCAGCGTCGAAATGGAATTCGCCACCGCCACCAGATCGCCTTCGAGCTGCGGAATCGTCGCTGCTGTCTGCGCCCGCTGGGTGCGCGCCTGCTCAACATCGAGGCTATTCACCAGCCCCGCCTGATTGCGCCAGCGCGCGATTTGCAGGTTGTCGTCCTGATTCGTGAGTGTCTCGCGTGCGATGGCTAGCTGCGCAGCGATCGAGCGGGCGGTTACCACCTGGCTCGCCACCTGCGCGACGATGACGCGCTCCAGATCGCCGAGAGAATATCCTGCCGCGCGCAGATCGCCGCGCGCCGCGTCGATCCCTGCGTCGATCCGGCCGAACAGATCGGCCTCCCACGCGGCATCTGCGCCGAACGAGAACAGCACGTCATTGCTGGCGAAATCGCCGACATCGCGGCCGGCCCCTCCGCTGCCGGAGATGGTGGGAAGACGCGCCGCGCGGGCCTGCCTGAGCCCCGCACGCGCCGCGCGAAGGCGGGTAACGGCTTGGGCCAGATCGAGGTTGTCCGCCTGTCCACGCGCAACGAATTCATCGACCAGCGGATCGTCCAGCATCATCCAATAGCGGTCGAGCGGCAGATCAGCACCGACAGGCTCAGCCATCACCCAAGCATCGGGGATCGCCTGCGCGCTCGCCATTGCAGGCGCACTATCGCGCTGGATTGCGCATCCGCATAAAACAAACACACAAGATATGATACTAAGTTTCCGAGAGGATTTTTTGAGCAGGACTGATGTATCGGATTTACGCCCCATAAATCTTACACCTGATAAAAAGACTCGCCAATAAGGTTCGAGTAAAAAATTCTTCGCGCACTTAATAATAAAAAAGACTGCCGCCCCTATGGAATAGAAAATCGACAGTCTTTTTTACTTAACACGAGAAATTATATGGGAAAATTCATTACCATCTAATACAAACATTGTGTTTATAGACTTTTACACAGAATTCATGCCGAGTTTCAGCGTGCGCTGGAACTGCTGCAGTTGAAGCGACAAGCACAAGAGCGCCTGCAAGATATCTGACAACGAGTCTGGTCATTCTCTGTACTCCAATTTCCTCGACCGAGTGAGCGTGAGACAGAACCCAACCATCTTATGCCCACTTAGCCAAGGGCAATAAAGTAGCTCCATTGTGGTATGTCAAGTGATTTAATGTTACTAAGGACTTGACGTTGCTGAAAATTTTTTGCTCAATGCTCTGGCGACCATTCCGATTACGGCTACGCTCCCGATCAGTCTCGCGCAACTGCTCTTTGGGCCACTTGCGCTGGCGCTCCAATTCTTTCTCCCGCGCCTGCCACTCAGCCGAACGCACGAGCTCGCGATCGGCCTTCTTATGCTGCGCGGGCTGTTCGGCCAAGTC
>JBKDAC010000397.1:0-16025 GCA_046316515.1 Sandaracinobacter sp.
ACGGCAGATATCTGCCAAAGTAGTGCTAGCGGGATACCGATTGCAATGAAGATATGCGATCGGTTAAGCTGAATCCAAGAGAGGGATAACGCATACTGGGAGATTTTCCTTGCGCAGCTCGCTCCTCCGCCGCTCGTCGGCCTTTCTTGCCATCCTTCCGATGCTGTTCGCCGCGCCGGTCCTTGCCGCCGAGCGGCGCTTTCCCGTCGGCACCTTCGGCGAAGTGGTGCTGAGCGGCTCACCCGATGTGGTGGTGACCACGGGGGCTGCCCATTCCGTGCGCGCGCAGGGGGCCGAGGCCGATCTCGACCGGTTGGATATCCGGTTAGAGGGCAACCGCCTGATCATCGCGACCAAGTCAGGCAGCGGGAACTGGAGCATGCGGGAAGGTGTGACGGTGCGCGTGTCGGCGCCCAATCTGTCGGGCGCGTCGATCAGCGGCTCGGGCGACATGCAGGTGGGGGCGGTGAAGGGAGACTTTGCCGCCCGGATCAGTGGTTCGGGCGATATGCAGGTCGCCGCGGTCGATGCGCCGACGCTGGCGCTGTCGACGTCGGGCTCGGGGGACATGATGATCGGCGGCGGGCGCTGCGGGGCGGGCACCATCTCGACAACCGGAAGCGGCGACGTCGACGCTGCCCGTGTGCGCTGCGAGACGCTGACTGTCTCGACCACCGGGTCCGGGGACGTGGCCGCGCAGGCGACCGGCACGGCGACCCTGCGCACCACCGGATCGGGTGATATCCGGGTAACTGGCGGGGCGCGCTGCAGCACCCGCTCGTCCGGGTCGGGCAACACGGCCTGCAGTTAGAGCAGAGCGAGTCCTGCCAGTGCGGCGGCGAGCTCCTGCGGCAGGGGTTCGCTGCCGGTCTGGTCGGCCGGCCAGTCGGGCTCGGCCAGATAGCGCCAGCCCTGGTGCGCCCGATAATGGCGCGGCACGACGGGCGCGATGGTGGGCGACAGGCGGATGAGCGCGATCGTGCCCTCGGGGCCGGCGGTTTCCGCGACCGACAGGATGGGCTGGCGTGCCACCAGTGTGTGCTTCAGGATCCAGAAGAGGGAGCCGCCCGAGAGATCGCGACGGGGGATGCGGGCGGAGCTGAGGAGGACGTGGGCGCTTTCGCCCTCGCCGACGGTAAAGCGGGCCTGGCGCGCTGGGATATCGGCCAGCGACTGGCAGGCGAAGGCGACGCGGGTGAGGCCGAGCTTCTGCATCAGTGCACGAGCCCCGAGGCGCTCGCGAGGCCCAGGAACAGCAGGAAGCCCATCGAATCCGTGATCATGGTTACGAAGACTGAGGAGGCGACGGCCGGGTCGACGCCTGCGCGCTTCAGGCCCAGCGGCACGAGCACGCCCGCAAAGCCCGCGATCAGCAGGTTGAACAGCGTGGCGGCCGCGATCACCCCGCCCAGCAGCGGGTCTGCGAAGATCAGCGCGACGCCGGTGCCCAGCAGCATCGCCATGGTCGTGCCGTTCAGCAAGGCGATGGCAGCCTCGCGGCTGATGGTTCGCCGCGTGTTGGCGGTCGTCATCTGGCCGATGGCGAGGGCGCGCACGATGACCGCCATGGTCTGGTTGCCGGTGTTGCCGCCGATGGAAGCGACGATGGGCGACAGGGCGGCGAGCACGACCATCTTCTCGATGGTGGTGCCGAAGCTGGCGATGATGCTGGCCGAGACGATTGCGGTCAGGAGGTTGGCGATCAGCCAGCGGATGCGGGCCTTGTAGCTGTCGAGCACGGGCTCGAAGATGTCGCCGTCGCCGGCGCCCGAGAGCTTGAGGATGTCCTCGCCGGCCTCTTCGGAGATGATGTGCACGATGTCGTCGGCTGTGATCATGCCGGCGAGCCGCCCGTCGCGATCGATGACGGCGGCCGAGATCAGGGCGTATTTCTGGAAGCGGAGCGCCACTTCCTCCTGGTCCATGTCGATCGGGACCAGGGTCTGCTGGCGCTGCATCACGTCTGACACCGCAAGCCAGCGGGGCGAGGTGAGCACCCAGGAGAGGCGCATGGTGCCGACCGGCTTGTGATCGGGCGAGACGACGAAGATCTCCCAGAAGTCGACGACGTCGTTGCCGTCGGCGCGCAGGAAATCGATGACCTGCCCGATGCTCCAATGGTCGGGCACGGCGATCAGCTCGCGCTGCATCAGGCGGCCGGCGGATTCCTCGGGGTAGGAGAGCGCTGTTTCGATCGCGACCCGGTCGGCGGCGGGCAGCTCGTCGAGCACGGCTTCCTGCTCGTCGGGCTCCAGTTCCTCGATCAGGGCGACCGCGTCGTCGGTGTCCATCTCGGCCACCGCCTCGGCCAGGCGATCGGGCGCCAGTTCGCCCACCACCTCGTCGCGGACCCAGTCGTTCAGTTCGGCCAGGACTTCGGCGTTGAGGTCGGAGCCGAGCGCGGTTGCAAGCGTTGCGCGCCGATCGGGCCCCAGCTGCTCGAACAGATCAGCGATGTCGGCCGGGTGGAGCGGCTTGACCAGCGCGCGGACCTCGCCCTCGTCGGCGGAATCCAGCGCGGCCTCGATCGCGCGCAGGAAGCCCGGCTGGAGCCGATTGTCTTCCATGGCAGCGGGCGCGGCATCAGGCTCGGACATGGGCAGAGGCTTGGCCAGTTGCGCCGAGGATTGCAACAGCGGGAAATCCGCGCGCCGGCCAAGGGGCAGGGCCGTTCAGACGCGCGCGAGCAGTGCAATCCCGATGACGGCGGCGAGCACAGTTGCGAGCAGGGGCCAGGCCGCGCGCCATCCGTTGCGGCCGCCTGCGAGGATGAACGCGAGGCCGGCCTTCAGGACCATGTTGGCGACCACGGGCAGTGCGAGCAGAAGGCCTGCCCGGGCCGGGGCCAGTGTGCCGCTGGGCAGGCCGGCGAGCGTGATGACGGCGGCATCGACATCGGCAAAGCCGGTCAGCAGCAGCAGCGCGGCGATGCCCGCGTCGCCGAAATGCTGCTGGGCCCATCGGGAGGCGACAGCGAGCACGGCCACGAAGACGGCAAGGCCGATGGCCGACCCGAATTCCAGCGGATTGCCGAGCTTCAGCTCGCCATCCGGGGGTATGGGGGAGGTCTGCCGCACGGCCTTCCAGGCAAGCGCGCCGGACACCAGACCCGCCGGCACCGCGACCAGTGCGAGCGGGGCGAGCGCGAAGGGCGCGAGGATGGCGGTGAGAAGCAGCACCCGCGCGTACATGATGGCAGACGCAACCGCGATTCCTGCGATCAGCGCGCCATCGGCCCCCGAGCTGCCGCGCAGGCGGCGGGCATAGCTGGCGGTGACGGCGGTTGACGAGACGAGGGCGCCGGCAGCGGCTGTTGCGATCAGTCCGCGTGCCGGGCCGACGCGCCGGGCCAGCACATAGCCTGCAAAGCTGAGCCCCAGCACCAGCACGATCACCAGCCACAGCTGCCGCGGGTTCCAGGCGTCGAGCGGCCCCATCGCCCGGTCGGGCATCAGCGGAAGGATGACGAGCGCGACGATGGCGAAGCGGGTGGCGGCCTCAATCTCGGCTACGGAGATTCCGCGCAGGAAGCGGTGGAGCCGACTGCGCATTGCGAGCAACAGCACCAGGATCGCAGCCCCCGCAAGCGCCTCGATGCGGTGGCCCATGGCGGCAAAGCCGCCCAGTGCGAGGGTGAGCAGCCCTGTCACCGTGCCCGTCGCGCTGTGGTCGGCTGCCGTGCTTTCGCGCAGATAGCCGACAACCAGGGTGGCGGCTGTTGCTGCCATCAGGATCGCGCCGAAGGCAATCGGAAGCAGTGCGGCGAGGCCGCCTGCGAAGCCGAGCAAACCGAAGGTCCGGAACCCCGCTACCCGGTGTCCGGCGGGTGCATCACGAGTCTGCCACCCGCGCTGCAGGCCGATCATCAGGCCGATCGCAAGGCTGAGTGCAAGCGGCTGCAGCAGGGCTAGGGTTTCCATGCCATCATCCTAGACCGGCCCGGCCCGAACAACGAGATTTTCCGCGCGGGACAGGGCCTGCCGGGGTCCGGGTCGGCACCGAACACGCCGGACAAGCGTACCCGCTGGTCAGACAGCGGATGAGAAGCGGCCGACCCCTTCGGCGCGGTAGCTGTCGAAGCAGGAGGCGATGGCGCGCGCATAGGGCAGGCCCGAGGGCGTAATCGTGAGGCGGTCGTCGGTGAGCGTGCAGAGGCCTTCGGCCATGAAGGGCTTCAGCCGGAGTTCGGCCCAGCCATCGAGTGGCAGTCCCGAGAGGTCGGCCGGGCGCCCACAGAGCAGATCCTCGATCACGAGGCCCCGTTCCTGATCGTCGGCCGTGCGGTGAACGCCGCGTTCGGCCGAGGGCTGGCCGCCCAGCACGCGCATGCGGTAGCGTCCCGGGTTCTTTTCCGCCTGCACGATGAGGTGGGGAAACGAACTGATCGATGTGGCGCCGATGCCCAGCAGGACGGCGGATTGGTCGTCCGTAAAGCCCTGGAAGTTGCGGCGCAGCCGCCCTTCGCGCGTCGCGATGGCGATCGGATCCTGCGATTTGGCGAAATGGTCAAAACCGACCGGCTGCAGCCCGCCGCGGACCAGATGGTCATAGCCCAGCGCGGCTTGCCGGAACCGTTCGGCCGTGTCGGGCAGACGGTCTGCATCGATGCGGCGCTGGCGCGCGATCAGCTGTGGCACATGGGCATAGCCGAACAGGGCGACGCGGTCCGGGCTGAGGGCGAGCGTGCGGTCCAGCGTGTCGGTCAGTTCGGCCATGCCCTGGCCGGGGAGGCCATACATCAGGTCGAAGTTGAGCGAGGTGACCCCGGCTCTGCGCAGGCGGCTGACGGCCTGTTCGATCGCTTCGACCGGTTGCACCCGGCCGATCCGGGCCTGGATTTGCGCGTCGAAGGTCTGCACGCCCAGGCTTGCGCGGGTGGCGCCGACCTTGCCGAGCAGATCAGCCCATTGGGCATCGAGGGAGCGGGGGTCGAGCTCGACCGATATGTCGGGCGCGGAGCTTCCAAAGGCGGTGACGATGCGGCTGACCAGCCGCACGAAGCCCAAGGGATCGAGCGCATTGGGACTTCCGCCGCCGAAGCTGATGCGGCCGAGTTCGATTTTCCCGCCGACCTGGCGGGCGGTCCAGTCGATCTCGATCTCCAGTGCCTCGAGATAGGAGGCGACCCGTTCGACCCGGTTCGAGCGATTGGTGTTGCAGCCGCAGTACCAGCAGATCTCCTTGCAGAAGGGGATGTGCACATAGAGCGAGGCGGGCGTGCCGGGCGCGAGCGATTTCAGCGCCGCCAGATGATCGGTGGGGCCCACCGCGGGGCTGAACTCTGCCGCTGTCGGGTAGCTGGTGTAGCGCGGCACGGCGCGGGCGAGCAGCTTGGGATGATGGGGCCACATGCTTGCCTTGTAGGCCGGGGCGGCCGGGGCCGCGTTGATCAAAGTCAACCCGTTCCTTGGTGCGGATTAGGGACGGCCAGGCGGCAGCAGCCCAGAAGCAGACACAGATCGGGTGGCACTTCGAAGGGGGGGCGATCACCGGAGAAGCCGGTGGAAACAGCCCCGGATGACAAGGAATGGATCAATGACCAGACGCGTGCCCAAGCTGTCCATGAGTCCCGTGATCCGTGACATGGCCTCCGCCGCCACGCTGGGTGCCGCCCTGCTGGCGACGGCGCCTGCCCATGCCGCGGCCGGGGATTTCCTGGTGCGTGGTCGCTTTATTGTGGTGGCGCCGCAGGATGGCTCGGGCGGGATCACCTCGGCTTTTCCGAACGAAGGGGTGTCGGTGGATACGGCCTATCCGCCCGAAATCGACTTCACTTACATGGACACGACAGCCGGCTGACGACGGCGGCGGCCGGGGTGCAGTAGGTTCGGGTGGACATCAATCCGCTGGTGATCGGCTCGGGATCGGGATGCGCTTCTAGACGCTTGCCGGGCGCCCGATCCGGGGCGTCCGGTGCCGGGGCGTCCGGTGCCGGGCTGGCACGGTCGATCTTTGGGCGCATTCGCGCCCGCACCCTCCCCCGGATCAAGTCCGGGCTATGCGCAAGGTCGCGCTCGCGGCCACCTCTGGCAGCCGCTGAGGACAAGATGCCCGACGATTGCCGACTTTTTTGGGTCAGTCGCCGGCGAGGGCGACGAGGTGCTGGCGATCCATGATATGGAGCGAGCGGCGCCCGGGGAGTTCGATCACGCCGGCTGCGCGCAGCGACGACATCTGCCGGCTGACGGTCTCGATCGTCAGGCCCAGCACGTCGGCGATCTGCTGCCGATCGAGCGGAAGTTCGAAGCTGTCGAGCGGGCCCGATGTCTCGCAGCCGGCTTCCGCGAGCCGGTTCGACATTTCGAGCAAGAAGCTCGCGACGCGCTCGGTTGCCGACTTGCGGCCCAGCAGCAGCATCCAGCGGCGGGCCCGGTCGAGCTCGTCCAGCGCGCGGTTCAACAACCGGTGCTCAAGCTCTGGGTGGTCGTGCGCGAAGCGGTCGAAGGCAGCGCGGGGGAACAGGCAGACGCGCGAATCGACCAGGGCTGTCACGCTATGCTGGCTGCGCTCGCCGAAGGGCCGGCCGATGAAGTCGGACGGATAAACGACACCCACGATCTGTTCGCGCCCGTCGGATGTGGAGGTGGAGAGCTTCAGCACGCCTTCGATGACGTTGGCGACGAGCATGGCATCCTCGCCCTCCCACACCAGGGTCTTGCCGCGCGGAACGGCCTGGATACGGCCTTCCCGGCCCAGTAGCTGGCGGTCGTCAGGCGAGAGGGCGGCGCAGATCGTCTTGCTGCGCACAACACAGCTGTCACAATGTCCGCCACTGGTGGCACGACGGTCTGCAGCCTGGCTTGCTGTTTGCTGCAAAGTTTCATCCTTTGACGTTGGACCGGCCACAGCATGCGCAAGGAAAAGTGCATTTGTAAACCGATGATATGGCGGGATGGCCATATCAGGCCGTGTAATGGGTCGGGATTGCAGGAATGACGAAGCCTGGTGGAGGCAGACGTTCTTGGGGACAGAAGCTTGTGGGGTCAGAAACTTGTTGCGGGTTCCTCGCCGGGGGTGGGGAGGACTGGTGTCGGATGCAGTCTGAAACCATCCAGTTTCTGTATCAGTTCCCTGTTTCGGCCCTTCATTCCCTGTCTTGCGTAGAATCGAGGGCCGTTTTCCGAGGGGCAGTTGGCCTCAACGTTCCAAAAACCTCTGCATTTCCATAGTCTTGAAATGGTTCCGCAGCCCTCGATGGGTCGAGATAGCGGATTCAGAGCTGCACCGCCTTTGCGATGAAATCGGGGCCATTGTCTGACCGAATATGTGCCGGCGGGCCAAGGCTCACGAACAGGTCTGCCAAGGCCGCCAGCACAATCTCCGCCTCCCGCAGCTTCCCAATAATCTCCTCAGGCTTGTCCCTCCTGCCAGACATCCAAACTCTCCTTCAGGGCCCAAACCACGGTAGTCGATGGACCACTCAGAAGAGGGCAGACCAATGCGACGAACGGACTGGAGGCGGCGGTCGAAGTCGGGCATTGGGCGGTCGAGGAAAGGGCCGCCGATGATCGTCATCCACCACAATCCCAAATGCGGGACGTCGCGGAACGTGCTTGCGGCCATTCGTGCCAGCGGCACCGAGCCGGTTGTGATCGACTATCTGGCCGAGGGCTGGACCCGCCCGCAGCTGCTGGGCCTGTTCGCGGCCGCAGCCCTCAGCGCGCGCGATGCGCTGAGGGCAAATGCGCCCGAGGCGGCTGGCCTGGCGGATGCGGACGATGCCGAGCTGATCGCAGCCATGGTTCGGCACCCCGTGCTGGTGAACCGCCCTTTCGTGTGCGCAGCCCGCGGCGTGCGCCTGTGCCGCCCGTCGGAGCTGGTGCTCTGCTTGCTGGAGGCGCCGCTGCCGACCGATTTCCGCAAGGAAGACGGCAAGCCCATGGTGCGGGCATGATCCGCCCGCTGCTGCTGCTGGCCATGGCGCCGCTGTTGGGGGGATGCGTGGTGGCGACTGTTGCCGGCGTGGCCGTCGGGGCCGCGAAGACGACTGGGCGGGCAGCCGGCACCGTTGTCGAAACCGCCGTCGATGCCACCACCACCACCCAGCAAGAGGCTGACGAGGATCGGGGCAGCGCAATCCGGCTGGAGGAAGAACGGCAGCAGAAGGAGGCCCGGCGCCAGCAGAAGGAAGCCGAGCGTCTGCTGAAAGAGGCGGAACGCGCGCCCCAGCCGACGCCCCCTGACACGGGCGGCCCCACGCGCTAGGGGGCATATATGTCCACTACCTTCACGCTCGACACATCCACCTCGCGCGCGCACCCCTTGCCGGAGCCTGTCCGCCGCCTGACCGTGCCTGCCATCCAGGCGCGCAAGAAGCATGGCGCGACCGCCGAGCCGGTCGTGATGCTGACGGCCTATACGGCCCGCATGGCGCAGTTGCTGGATCCGCATTGCGACATGCTGCTGGTGGGCGACAGCCTGGGGCAGGTCATCTATGGGCTCGATACCACGGTCCGCGTGACGCTGGACCTGATGATCGCCCATGGCGCGGCGGTGGTCCGTGGCAGCTATCGCTCGGTCGTGGTCATCGACCTGCCGTTCGGCACCTACGAGGCATCGCCCGAGCAGGCGTTCGAGACATCGGCCCGCGTGCTGCGCGAGACCGGTGCTGCCGCCGTGAAGATGGAGGGCGGCGAAGTGCTGGCGCCCACCGTCGAGTTCCTGGTGAAGCGAGGCATCCCCGTGGTCGGCCATGTGGGGCTCACCCCGCAGGCGGTGAACGCGCTGGGGGGCTATGGTGCGCGCGGGCGCAGTGATGCCGAGGCCGCGAAGATCGCGGCTGATGCCCGGGCGATCGCGGCGGCCGGGGCCTTTGCCATGGTGATCGAGGGCGTGGTGGAACCCATCGCGCGCACCATCACGGCGGATGTGCCCTGCGTGACGATCGGGATCGGCGCCTCGCCGGCCTGCGATGGGCAGGTTCTGGTGGTGGATGACATGCTGGGCATGTTCGAGCGCGTGCCGCGCTTCGTGCGCCGGTTCGACGACCTGGCAGGCCGGGTGAGCGAGGCTGCCGCGACCTATGCCGCGGCCGTGCGCGACCGCAGCTTTCCGGGCGAGGCCGAGCTTTATCTGCCGCGCGTGCCGAAGGCCTGACCCGCTTGACTCCGTTCATACGGGCGCAAGCGGCATACGGCCAAAGAACCAGGCGGAAACGGCCTCTTCGGGGTCAGAGGAGTCCGAGGGGCTTTCGGTTTCACGAACCTCTCTCTAAAGGACTTCGGAACAGGCAGGCCGGCCCGCCCGGCACGACCAGATTTCAGGAAACAGACCTTGGCAACCACTCCGCCGACCACCCCAGCCCGCAGCACCGGCGCCTCTGATCCCAGGGACGATGCCTTCATCCGCGAGGTGGACGAAGCCTATCGCGAGGATGAGCTGAAGAAGTTCGCGCGCAGCTGGGGCCGCTGGATCCTGCTGGCCGTGGCGGCGGGCCTTGCCGCAGTTGGCGGCTGGTACTGGTGGAAGGCCGACCAGCAAAAGCGTGTGGAGACCCTGTCCGAGCAGTTCTCGGCAGCGCTCGGCAAAGTCGAGAGCGGCGGTTCGACCGAGGCGCTGGCCGAGCTGGAGACAATCGGCAAGTCGACCAACCCGAGCTATCGCGCGCTGGCGGCCATGACGAAGTCTGGCCTTGCCCTGCAGGGCGGCGAGATGGACAAGGCGGCCGCCGACCTGAAGCGTGTTATCGACGACGCCCAGGCGCCCCAGCCGTTGCGCGATGCGGCCCAGATCAAGCTGCTGCGCCTGCAGTTCGATACGATGGAGCCCGCCGAGATCCTGAAGCGGACAGAAGCCTTCATCGCCGGTGACAACCCCTGGTTCCCCATTGCCGGCGAGATGGCCGCGCTGGCCCATCTGAAGGCGGGGTCGCCCGACAAGGCCGGGCCGCTGTTCTATCGCATCGCCGCCGACGAGCGCACGCCCCAGTCCATTCGCGCCCGCGCCGAACAGATGGCAGCCGCCCTGGGCCAGGATGTGACCAAGATCACCGCCGACCGCGAGAAGGCCGCCCGTGCCAAGGCGGAAAAAGCCGAGCAGGACAAGGCCGGGGCCGCAGCCGCCGCAGCCGCCGACGAGGCCGCCAAGTGATCGCCGCGCGCAAGACCCCGCGCAGCCGGTTCGGCACCGCCGCCGTGCTGGCGCTGGTGTCGGTTTCCCTCGTCGCGCTGCCGGGCTGCGGCATCTTCCGCAAGTCCAGCAACAAGAAGGCCGTCACGGCCGGCGAGCGCATCTCGGTTCTGGATTTCGAGCGCCAGGTCGAGGCCGAGGCCGACCTTGCCGGCGTGGACGTCATCCTGCCCGAGCCCCAGGTGAACGCCGATTGGACCCAGCCGGCCGGCAATGCCTCCGGCAACCTGGGGCACCTGGCGCTGGGCGACACGCCGGCCCGCGTGTGGAGCGTGAAGATCGGCCGCGGGTCGGATGCGACACGCCGGTTGAACAGCACGCCCGTGATTGCCGACAACCGCCTGTTCGTGATCGACACGGATGGCCAGGTGTCAGGCTTTGATGCCGGCACCGGCGCGCTTTTGTGGCGCAAGACGATCCGGCTGGAAGGCGAGGGCGAGCGCCCGGCCTTCGGCGGCGGTGTCAGCGTGATGGCCGGACGGGTCTATGCCACCACCGGCTTTGGCGTGGTCGTTGCCTTCGATGCCGCCACCGGCACCGAGGCCTGGCGCACGCGGCTGCCGACCCCGTTGCGCGCAGCCCCCGCCGTCGATGCGGGCCGGGTGTTCGTGACCAGCCAGGACGGCCAGCTCACCGCGCTGAATGCCGACACCGGCGAACAGCTGTGGCAGGCGAATGCCACGGTGGAGCCCGCCTCCATCCTGGGCCCGGGCTCTCCCTCGGTCGCGCTCGACACGGTTGTCTCGGGCTTCCCGTCGGGCGAACTCTTTGCGCTGAGGGTCGAGAATGGCAGGACCGCCTGGCAGGACCAGCTGTCGCGCACCGGCCGTACGACCGCGCTCGGCGCCCTGTCGGGCATTGCCGCCTCACCCGTGATCGATCGGGGACGGGTGTTCGCAATCGGGCACGGCGGCCGGATGGTCGCCCTTGAACTCGCCACGGGCACCCGTGTGTGGGAACGGGAGTTTGCCGGCGTGAACGCCCCCTGGCCTGCGGGCGACTGGGTGTTCGCCGTCACCGTCGAGGCCGAGCTCGTCGCGCTGACGCGCGCCGACGGCAAGATACGCTGGGTGGCGGATCTGGGCCACTGGAAGAATGCCAAGAAGAAGAAGGGCGCCATCGAATGGTTCGGCCCCATCCTCGCCGGCAACCGCCTCCTCCTTGTCTCGTCGCGCGGCCGGATGGCGAGCGTGTCACCGCAGACGGGCGAGATCCTGGGCACCCGGGACCTTGCCGAGGCTGCCTATCTGCCGCCCGTCGTCGCGAACGGGATGCTCTACATCCTGACCGATGATGGAACTGTCACGGCCTACCGCTAGGCCATGGATGGGGGCCCTCTTCCACGGGTGGTGATCCTTGGCCGGCCCAATGTCGGCAAGTCGACGCTGTTCAACCGGCTCGTCGGCAAGCGGCTGGCGCTGGTCGACGACCAGCCCGGCGTGACGCGTGACCGGCGCGAAGCTCTGGCCCGGCTGTTCGATCTGGAGTTCACAATCATCGACACTGCGGGCCTGGAAGAGGCTGAGGCCGGCAGCCTGTCGGACCGGATGCGGGCGCAATCCCGTGCAGCGTTGGAAGGCGCGACGGCCGCCCTGTTCGTCATCGATGCGCGCGACGGCCTGACCGAGGCCGACCGCCACTTCGGCCGCTGGCTGCGGCAGGAGGCCGGGGTTCCGATCGTGGTCGTCGCCAACAAGTGCGAGGGCCGCGCGTCCGAGCCCGGCATGATGGAGGCGTTCGAGCTGGGCCTTGGCGATCCGGTGCCGATGTCGGCCGAACATGGCGAGGGGCTTGCCGACCTGTTCGACGCGCTGGCCCCGATTCTGCCGGCGCCCGCAGAGATGCCCGCGCCGGACGAGGCGGAAGACTGCACGGAAGACGATGAGGAAGAGCCAGAGGGGCCGCTGAAGCTGGCCGTCGTCGGGCGCCCGAACGCCGGAAAGTCCACCCTCATCAACAAGCTGCTGGGGCAGGACCGGCTGTTGACCGGCCCCGAGGCGGGCATCACCCGAGATGCCATCACCATCCCCTGGCACTGGAACGGCCGCGCCGTCGAGCTGATCGACACGGCCGGCATGCGGCGCAAGTCCAAGGTGGTCGAGAAGCTGGAGAAGCTGGCGGTCGCCGATGCCCGCCACGCGGTCGACTTTGCCGAGGTGATCGTTCTGCTGCTGGATGCGACGTTGGGGCTGGAGGCGCAGGACCTGCGCATCGCCGACATGGTGCTGCAGGAAGGCCGTGCGCTGATCGTGGCGATCAACAAGTGGGACAGCGCCGAGGACCAGAGCCGCCTGTTCAACGGGATCAAGAAGGCGCTGGACGAGGGGCTGGCCCAAGTGAAGGGCGTGCCGCTGCTGACGGTGTCGGCGCTGACGGGCAAGGGCCTGGACACGGTGATGGAGGTTGCCTTCGAGACGCGCGAACGCTGGAGCCGCCGCGTGCCGACCGCCGCGCTGAACCGTTGGTTCGAAGCCGCGCAGGAGCGCAATCCCCCGCCTGCGCCCGGCGGACGCCGCATCAAGATGCGCTATATCACCCAGGCGCGCAGCCGACCGCCCACGTTCATCGTGTTCGGCACCCGGCTGGACGAGCTGCCCGAAAGCTATAACCGCTATCTGGTGAATTCGCTGCGCGACGACCTGGACCTGAAGGGCCTGCCGATCCGCATCAACATGCGGTCGACGAAGAATCCCTTCGGGGGCTGATCCGATGAACCGGCTGGACGAGCTGCTTGGCTGCGGCGCGCGCGAGGCGATCGCGCTGGTGGAGCGTGACCGCCGGCTGACCTATGCCGAGCTTGATGCCCAGGTCTCGGCAGTGGCGGGTGCGCTGGCCGGCCGGGTGGCACCCGGCGATCGGGTTGGCGTGTGGCTGCCGAAAAGCATCGAATGCGTCGTGCTGCTGTTCGCCATCGCGCGGGCGGGCGCCGTGATGGTGCCGGTGAACCCGGTGCTGAAGGGGCAGCAGGTGGCCCATATCCTGGCGGATTCCGGGGCCGTGCTGCTGGTGACGCACAGGGCACGGGCGGCCGGCCTCGCCGATGCCCCATGCCCCCCGCTGCTGCTGGAAACGGACTGGGCAGCCTTTGTCTCGGGGCCGGCCCATGCCGTCGATGCCGTCGATGCGGGCGATGCGGATTCGCTGGCGGCGCTTCTTTATACGTCGGGATCGACGGGGCGGCCCAAGGGCGTGATGGTGACGCATGCCAATCTGCTGGCAGGTGCGCGCAGCGTGGCGCGCTACCTTGGCACGGCGCCCGACGACAGGGTGCTGTCGGTCCTCCCGCTGAGCTTTGATTTCGGCTTTTCCCAGCTGACCACGGCATTCCTGTCGGGCGGCTGCGTTGTGCTGCTGGATTATCTGACGCCAAGGGACGTGGTGCAGGCCTGCGCGCGCCATGGCATCACGCAGCTGGCGGCAGTTCCGCCGCTGTGGATCCAGCTGGCTGCGCAGGAT
The DNA here is from genome assembly GCA_046316515.1 of Sandaracinobacter sp. GTDB lineage: Bacteria > Pseudomonadota > Alphaproteobacteria > Sphingomonadales > Sphingomonadaceae > Sandaracinobacteroides. Next base: position 13,585 of record JBKDAC010000397.1, read on the forward strand.
TGGCCGCCGGCTGCCGCTGCGCCGCTGCGCACCCTGTCGAACAGTGGCGGGCGCATGCCGGTGCCGACTGTGCGTGCGCTGCGCGCGCGGTTTTCCGAAGCACGTCTTCACCTGATGTATGGCCTGACCGAGGCGTTCCGCTCTACCACGCTGCCGCCCGAGCTTGTGGACGCGCATCCCACCAGCATCGGCCGGGCCATTCCCGACGCCGAAATCCTGGTGGTCCGCCCCGATGGAACCCTGGCGCCCAATGGCGAGCCGGGCGAGCTGGTGCACTGCGGCCCGCTGGTGACGCGCGGCTATTGGCAGGATCCTGTCCGCACGGCCGAACGCTTTCGGCCCGCGCCACAGGCGTCGCGCATGGGCGGGATGGCGGTCTGGTCGGGGGACACGGTGGTGCGTGATTCCCATGGGCTGCTGACCTTTGTCGGCCGCGCCGACGAGACGATCAAGACGATGGGAACGCGGGTGTCCCCGACCGAGATCGAGGAGCTTGCCCACCAGAGCGGCGCGGTCGCGCAGGTGGTTGCCTTCGGCATGGATGACGAGGTGGCGGGCCAGCGGATCCGGCTGCTGGCGGCACCCGCCGAAGGCCTTGATGCGGCTGCGGCCGAGGCGCAGCTGATGGCGCATTTCCGGCGGGAGGCGGCTCCGTTCATGCACCCGGCCGCGATCATCTGGCTGGATGCGCTGGCGACATCCGCGAACGGCAAGCTGGACCGCGCGGCGCTGCGCGAACGGTTCGGCGGATGAGCGCGCGGATCCCGCCCGGCTTCGATCGCGATGGCGGCGGGCGCCTGCTGATCGCGGGACGGACCGCGGAGGCTTGGGTTGCCGAGGCGGGCGACACGCCGCTGTTCCTGTATGACCGCAGTCTGCTGACGGACAGGGTGGCGGCCTTCCGGGCGGCCATGCCTGCGGGCCTTGCACTGCACTATGCGATCAAGGCCAATCCCTTTCCGCTGCTTCTTGCCCACATGGCAGGCTTGGTCGACGGGTTCGACATCGCATCCGGCGGCGAGCTGCGGCTGGCCCTGTCGGCCGGGGTTGCGGCCGACCGTGTGAGCTTTGCCGGCCCGGGAAAGCGGGACCGCGAGCTTGAGGCCGGGATCCGCGCGGGTGCCACGCTGAACGTGGAATCGGCGGGCGAGCTGGCGCGGGCAGGTGCGATTGCCGCCCGGCTGGGCTTGCCTGCGCGCGTGGCGCTTCGGGTGAACCCGCCCTTCGCGCTGAAGGGCTCGGGCATGACGATGGGCGGCGGTGCCAGCCCGTTCGGCGGGGATGCAGCCGAGTCCGGGCCGCTGCTGCGGCAACTGCAGGCGCCACCCTTCCGGTTCGAGGGGCTGCATCTCTATGCCGGGTCGCAGAACCTGTCGGTCGACGCCCTGCTGGAATCCCAGCGCCGGACAATCACGCTGGCAGCCGAACTGGCCGACGAAGCTGGGGTACGGCCGGCGCTGGTGAACCTGGGGGGCGGGTTCGGCGTGCCCTATTTCCCGGGCGATCGGGAGCTGGACATCCATGCCCTGGGCGAGGGGCTGGGCGAACTGCTGGCGGCGCGGCCTGCGGTGCTGTCCGGGACGCAGTTCGCGGTCGAGCTTGGCCGCTGGCTGGTCGCCAGCTGCGGCGTCTATCTGTGCCGGGTGGTGGACCGCAAGCAGTCAGGTGGCGAGACATTCCTGGTGACCGACGGCGGGCTGCACCATCAGCTGGCCGCGACCGGGAATTTCGGAACCGTCATCCGCCGCAACTATCCGGTCGCGAACGCCAGCCGCATGGGCGCGGCGGAAGGGCCCGTCTCGATCGTCGGCTGCCTGTGCACGCCGCTCGACCGGCTGGCCGACAAGGCGGATGTGGATGGAGCAGCAGGCGACCTGATCGCCCTGTTCTTTGCCGGCGCCTATGGCCGCACGGCGAGCCCGGAGGCCTTCCTGGGCCATGCGCCCGCGCTGGAGATGCTGGTCTAGCCAGCGCTTGCCCTGGGCGTCAGTTCCGCCGGAACTGTTCCGCAATGGTTTCGCTGCCCTGGGTGGTCGCCGTCCCTGGCATCAGCAGCGTCGCTGTAGCGGCTCCCGCGACAACGCCCAGTGTCAGGCCGATCAGCCACACCAGAAGCATTCCTTGGATTATCGGCTTGGGCGGTTCGTCCATGCTGATCCGGCTCACTCGTTTTTGTCCCAGCCCCTTGCTGGGCTTCCCATTTTGGGAATGCAATTAGCATGCCATCCATGAAAGAGTGCCATTTCAGCAACTTGTGACTTTCACAATGCTAACAGTTGTAAACCTTTCCGACAGTTCCGCGTAGCGCGCGCCGGTAAACCACAGTCCGTCGGGCGGCGCGTTCAATCGCAGCATCTGCCGGTTGCGCGCAGCCAGCGCCTGCGCGACGTCTTCGGGGGTCAAGCGGCCTTCGCCCACCAGCACCAGCGCCCCCACCATCG
>JBKDAC010000398.1:0-8723 GCA_046316515.1 Sandaracinobacter sp.
AGTTCATGCCGGAAAAGGCGCCAGCCTCGATGGCGTAGGAGAGGCCCGAGGCATAGCCGATGCGCCGCTGCTCCCGCGCTTCTGCACGGTCGGGCGCGGCCTTGCGGAACACGCCCACTTCGTGCGCGCGCGGCCAGCGCCAGATGAAGCCGCCCAGCATCAGCAGAAGCGCCAGCCGGGCCACCAGCGTCACCCAGCCGGCCGCCACCGCGCCCGCCACGGGAAATGGCGATGTGCCTGGAATGATCCAAAGCGCCAGCAGCAGGTTGATCACATTGGCGATCCACATGGCGATCATCGGCACATGCGGCTTGCCTTGCGCTTCTAGCCAGAACCACAGCGAATCCGCCACCAGATAGGGTGTCAGGCTCAGCGAGAAGATGATGAGGGCGGCGCTTGCCCCGGCGGCGAGCGAAGGCTCGAGCCCGATGTTGCCGAGCGCCATCGGCCCCAGAAGGACCAGTCCCAGCGTGGAGACGATGCCGATCTTGACCGCATATGCGACGCCGCGCCGCAGCACGGCTCCCGTGCGTTCCGGCTGGCCGGCGCCGATGTGCCGCGCCGTCAGCACCTGCACGCCCAGCAACAGCCCGATACCGGCAACAAGCACCGTGACGGTGGGCGCCCAGCCCAGCGAATGATAGCCGAGCTCGACCGCCGAATAATGGCCGACCACGATCGCGTCGGTCAGCCCCATCGCCATCACGCCCAGGCGCGACAGCACATTGGGCCCTGCCAGTCGCAGCAGTTCCCTGTAGGTGCCGTCGGGGGCGCCTTGGCCGGAGGAGGTGATCGCGTCCACCGCGAGGCCATAGCGATGTTGCCCCGTTGCGGAAAGCCGGGGCGGGCCCTAGCAGACGTCCAAGACCAATTCAGATTCGAAGGACACCCATGTCGCGCGCGAACGTCTCCGCCGAGCAGCTGAAGCTTTTCATCGAACGCATCGAGGCGCTGGAAGAGGAAAAGCGCGGCCTTGCCGACGACATCAAGGGCGTGTTCCAGGAAGCCAAGGCGAACGGCTATGACGTGAAGACGATGCGCACCATCGTCCGCCTGCGCCGCATGGACAACAACGCCCGGGCAGAGCAGGAAGCGCTGCTAGAGACCTATATGTCGGCGCTCGGCCTCTCGGTCTGAAGAGCCTGTCAGTCCGGGGGGACTGGCCTCGGCTGCGCTGCCGGGGCAGAATGTAGCAGTAAGCAGGGGAGACGCCATGAAGACCGAGTTCCACCTGAACGGAAGCGCCCACAGCGCCGACGTGGCGCCCGAGACACTTCTGGCGGATTATCTGCGCGACATGCTGGGCCTGACCGGCACGCATATCGGCTGCGACACCAGCCAGTGCGGTGCCTGCAATGTCCTCGTCGACGGAGAGAGCGCCAAGGCCTGCACGCTGCTGGTCGCGACGCTGGACGGCGCGCAGGTCACCACGATCGAGGGGCTGGGGACTGAAGCGCACCTCCATCCGATGCAGGTGGCCTTCCGCACCGCACACGCGCTTCAGTGCGGCTTCTGCACCCCCGGCATGGTGATTGCCGGGGTCGCCATCGCGCAGCGTCATGGCGGAACACCGTCGGAAGGCGTGATCCGGCACGAGCTGGAAGGCAATCTGTGCCGCTGCACCGGCTATCAGAACATCGTCGAGGCGATCCGCGCCGGTGCGCGCGAGATGTACGCCGACGCCGGAACGACGGAGTAAGCCCATGCAGCCCTTCACGCTGATCCGCCCGTCCTCGCTGTCCGAGGCAAGCTCGGCCTTCCAGGGCGATGCCGCCTATCTGGCTGGCGGTCACACGCTGATTCCGGCCATGAAATCGCGCCTGCGCACGGTCGAGACGCTCGTCGACCTTTCCGGGATTGCCGCCCTGTCCGACATCACGGTCGACGGCGACCGGCTGGTGGTGGGCGCGATGGCACGGCACGCGCGGGTGGCGGCCTCGCCCGTCGTGCGCGAGGCGATTCCGGGGCTGGCATCCCTTGCCGGCGGAATCGGCGATCCGCAGGTGCGCAACCGGGGCACGCTGGGCGGCTCGATTGCCAACAATGATCCGGCGGCCGACTATCCGGCCGCCCTCCTGGCTCTGGATGCCGTCGTAGACACCACCCATGGCAGCCATGCCGCCGAAGATTATTTCCAGGGCATGTTCGCAACGAGCCTTGCCGATGCCGAGATCGTGACCGCGGTCCGCTTCCGAATCCCGCAGGCCAGCGTCTATGCCAAGCATCCCCACCCCGCGAGCCGCTATGCGCTTGCCGGGGTCTATGTGGCGCGCTTTGCCGAAGGGCACCGCGTTGCCGTTACCGGAGCCACCACGGGCGTCGTGCGCTGGGCCCAGGCAGAGGCGGCGCTGAATGCGGGCGTGTCGCTCGAGGGCCTGAGCCTCGTCTCCGACGAACTGGCCTCCGACATCCACGCTGGCGCGGAATTCCGTGGCCACCTTGCTGGCGTCATGCTGCGCAAGGCCGCAGAGGGGCTCGTATGATCCTTGCCACCACCGAAGCCGTCGCGGGGGCCATAGAACCACAGGGTCCGGTAATCGGGGATGGTGATCGCCACATCCTCGTGGCGAAGCCCGCCCGACAGCCGGATTTTTTCGTCCAGCAGGGCCAGGTTCAGCTGCGCAAAGGAAGCGATGGAGTGATAGTCCGTCTGCGGCACCCAGGTCCGCCCCGTCGCCGCCAGCGTCTGTTCCGTCCGGTCGTGCAGGATGTCGAGCCCGGCGAGCGCGGTCAGCGCCTCGAGCAAGGGTCTATCGCAGCTCCACCCTCTTGCCGTCGACGATCACGCGTTCGACGCGCATTTCCTTGGATCCGTCGCTCCGCGGATATCCGATCAGGGTGACGGTCTGCCCCTTGTTCACCATGGCCTCTGTCAGGCCCCTGGCCTCCATGCGCGACACCGGTGCCAGGATCACGTCCCACTCGTCCTTCTGCCACTTCACCTTGGCAGTGCCGTGGGGATTGCCCCAGGTCACGCCCTTCAGCGGCGCCTTCACCGTGAGGACCTGGGTGGCGTCATAGCTGGACCAGCCGTGATGGGCATTCACCGCGAACATCGGCAGCATTGCCAGAACCGCCGCCGTCAGGGCCCGCTTCAACTGCGCTCGCATGCCATTGCCTCCGCCAACATCCGGCACAAGGGGTGCCGGGCCCATGTCTTCTCTCCCTGAACTGCGGCCCCGACCGACAAGGTTCCCGCACATGATCTTTTCAGCCCGACCAATCTTTTCAATTCGTGCGCGCCCGCTTAAACGCCGCGCATGGCAGGACATTCCAAGTTCAAGAACATCATGCATCGCAAGGGCGCGCAAGATGCAAAGCGTTCGAAGATGTTTTCCAAGCTGGCTCGTGAAATCACCACGGCTGCCAAGATCGGAAACGCGGATCCGGATTTCAACCCGCGCCTGAGGGCCGTGATCGCGACCGCCAAGGCGGCCTCGATGCCCAAGGACAATATCGAGCGCGCGCTGAAGAAGGCCGAAGGCGGAGATGCCGAAAACTATGAGGAAATCCGCTATGAAGGCTTTGGCCCGGGCGGCGTTGCCGTCATCGTCGAGGCGCTGACCGACAACCGGAACCGCACTGCGACCGACGTGCGCACGGCCTTTTCCAAGAATGGCGGAAATGTCGGCTCTTCGGGCTCGGTCGCCCACGGCTTCGACCGGCTCGGCCTTATCAGCTACCCGGCTGCCGCCGGTGACGCGGAAAAAGTCTTCGAGGCAGCCCTGGAGGCGGGCGCCGATGACGTCGAGTCGGGCGAAGAGGGCCACGAGATCTGGACGGCACCCGATGCCCTGCACGAAGTTGCCAAGGCGCTGGAGGGCGTGATCGGCCAGGCAGAGGGCGCAAAGCTCGCATGGCGCGCGAAAGAGCAGGTGGACGTATCTGCCGAGGTGGCTGCCCAGCTGCTGAAGATGATCGACGCGCTGGAAGACCTGGACGATGTGCAGACCGTCTATGGCAACTATAGCTTCTCCGACGAGGTGATGGCGGCGCTGTGAGGCGGTCCCGGCCATGATCCGCATCCTTGGCCTCGACCCGAGCCTGTCGCGGACCGGTTGGGGGCTGGTGGAGGCAGAGGGCAACCGGCTGGTGCATATCGCCCATGGCGCCATCAGTACGCGCGCCGGCGACCCCTTGGCCGTCCGCCTGAAGGCGCTGCACGATCGCCTGTGCGCGGTGGTGGCAGACCATCGGCCGGATGAAGCCGCGGTCGAGGAAGTGTTCGTGAACAAGAATCCACAGTCGACCCTGAAGCTGGGCCAGGCGCGGGGCGTCGCCCTGCTGGCGGTGGGCCATCTGCCCATTGCCGAACATGCGACCCGGCTGGTGAAGAAGGCGGTTGTCGGCACGGGCGCCGCAGAAAAGGCCCAGGTGCTGGCCATGGTGCAGCGGCTCCTGCCCGGCTGCGGCGTCACCGGCGAGGACGAGGCGGACGCGCTGGCGGTCGCGATTGCCCACGCGCATCTGCGGACAGCGGCAGCCCGAACAGGGTCTGCGAGGACTGCCGCATGATCGCGAGCCTGAAGGGCATCGTTCAGGCGGTGGGTGCCGACCATGCCGTGATCGAGGTGGGCAGCGTCGGCTATCTGGTGCAGGCGTCCGGCCGCACGCTGTCGCAAATACAGCCGGGCGATGCCTGCTTCCTTCTGGTCGAAACCCAGGTCCGCGAGGATTCGATCACCCTGTTCGGCTTCAGTTCGGCCGGCGAGCGGAACTGGTTCCGCCTGCTGACCGGTGTTCAGGGCGTCGGCGGCAAGGTGGCGCTGGCGATCCTGAGCACGCTAACCCCCGAAGAGCTGTCGCGCGCGGTCACCCTGGAGGACAAGGCGATGATCGCGCGGGCGCAGGGCGTGGGCCCCCGGCTTGCCGTCCGGATCACGACCGAGCTGAAGGGCAAGGCCATGCCCGGCCTCGGCGCCGCCCTTGCACCGGTCGGCGCCGCCCTCCCGCCGCCCGCAACGCCTGCCGGTGACGCGGTCGCAGCACTCGAGGCCCTGGGCTTCCGCACGCCCGAGGCAGCCCGCGCCGTCGCCGAAGCCCAGCGCGACCTCGGCGATGACCTGCCCGTGCCAACCCTGGTGCGCGAAGCCCTGAAACGGGCCGGGCGATGAGCGAGAACCCGCTCCTGTCCCCCGCCCGCGAGGATGCGGACGCAGCGCTGCGCCCCAAGACGCTCGCCGAATTCGTCGGCCAGCAGGCTGCGCGGGAGAATCTGCGCGTCTTCATCGATGCCGCCCGCGGGCGCGGCGACGCGCTCGATCATGTGCTGCTCTCGGGCCCGCCGGGGCTTGGCAAGACGACGCTGGCGCAGATCATGGCGCGCGAACTGGGCGTTGGTTTTCGCGCCACCTCGGGCCCGGTGATCGGCAAGGCCGGCGACCTCGCTGCACTGCTCACCAACCTCGAGCCCAACGACCTCCTCTTCATCGACGAGATCCACCGCCTCGCGCCCCATGTGGAGGAAATCCTCTACCCCGCGATGGAGGATCGCGTGCTGGACATCATGATCGGCGAGGGGCCGTCGGCGCGCTCCATCCGGATCGATCTTCCGCCCTTCACGCTGGTTGGCGCCACCACCCGCGCCGGCCTCGTCACGCAGCCGCTGCGCGACCGGTTCGGCATTCCGGTGCGGCTGATCTTCTACACCGAGGCCGAGCTGCACAGCGTCGTCACGCGCGCGGCGGCGCTTCTGGGCCTGGGCCTTACCGACGACGGCGCGCGCGAGATCGCAAAGCGGGCGCGGGGCACGCCGCGGATCGCTGGCCGGCTGCTGCGCCGGGTGCGGGATTTCGCGTCCGGGCGCGACGCTCCGGTCGATTCGGCCTTTGCCGACAATGCCCTCACCCGGCTGGAGGTGGACGCCCGAGGCCTCGACGGCCAGGACCGGCGCTACCTCTGGATGATCGCCGACCTCTACAAGGGTGGCCCGGTCGGCATTGAGACACTCGCCGCCGGCCTGTCAGAAGCCCGCGACACGCTGGAGGATGTGGTGGAGCCCTATCTGATCCAGACCGGGCTTGTAGCCCGCACCGCCCGCGGGCGCGTTCTAAACGACCCCGGCTGGGCGCACCTGGGCCTGAAGCCGCCGGCGAGCCAACCGGCCCTGCCGCTGGAAGACGAAAATGGCTAAAACTGGACACAAAAAGCCGACACCTTTAGCCTCGAAACATTCACACAAGGGGATCGGCATGCGCGCTCTGGCACTTGGGCTTCTTCTGGCAACGACCGCGCCTGCGGCTGCTGCCGGCACCGACGCCGCCGCAATCGAAAAGGCGGTCGCTGCTGACTGGTCGGGCTATCTCGCCCCCCTCTACGACCATTTCCACCGCAACCCCGAGCTCAGCTTCGTTGAGGTGAACACCGCGGCCCGCATGGCGAAGGAGCTGCGCACCGTGAAGGGCATGGAGGTGACCGAAAAGGTCGGCGGCACCGGAGTCGTGGGCGTGCTGCGCAATGGGCCAGGGCCCACGATCCTGCTCCGGGCAGACATGGACGGCCTACCGCTGGAAGAGGCCTCGGGCCTCGCCAACGCCTCGAAGGTGCGCCAGGCCAATCGCGAAGGCGTGGTGCAGCCGGTGATGCACGCCTGCGGCCACGACACCCACATCACCGGCCTCGTCGGCACCGCCCGGCGGCTGGCAGCGCTGCGCGACCAATGGTCGGGCACCCTCGTCTTAGTGGTCCAGCCCGCCGAGGAGCGCATCAGCGGCGCGCGGGCGATGGTGGCGGACGGCCTGTTCACCCGCTTCCCCAAGCCCGACTATGCGATCGGCTGGCACGTCGATGCCGACACGCCAACGGGCACCATGACGGTCGCCCCCGGCCTCGTCACCTCTTCATCGGACACGGTCGACATCACCGTCCATGGCGTCGGCGCGCACGGTGCCAGCCCGCACCAGGGCAAGGACCCTGTCGTCATGGGCTCCCAGATCGTGCTGGCGCTGCAGACGCTGCCCAGCCGCGAGATCGACCCGCTGCAGCCGGCCGTCGTGACGGTCGGCGCCTTCCAGGCCGGTGCCAAACACAACATCATCTCGGACCGGGCCGACCTGATGCTGACCGTTCGCGCCGACAGCATCGAGGTGCGTGACAAGCTAATCGTCGGCATCGAACGGATTGCCAAGAACGCCGGCCGGATGGCCGGCATGCCCGAGGACAAGCTGCCGACTGTCAAGGTCTCCGACGAGCGGACCATCCCGACCATGAACGATCCGGCGCTGACAGCGCAGCTTCGCACAGCATTCACCACGGCCTTCGGGCCGCAGGTGCTGAACGACAGGCCCCGCGAGGGCATGGGCGCCGAAGACTATCCCTATCTGGTGGCACCGGGCGCCCGCAGCGTCTTCTTCTATGTGGGCGGGACCCCGCAGGCCGCCTTCGATGCCGCCAAGGCCGGCGGCCCACCCGTCTCCGGCCATCACTCGCCCTTCTTCAAGGTGGATGGCGAAGCCGCAGTCAAGTTGGGCGCGCAGGCCATGACAGTCGCCGTGCTCGAGCTGGCGCCGAAGGCCCAGACAGCGGCCCGCTAGTCCCAGAGCCGCAAGATCAGGCTCTGGCTGGCTATCGCGATCAGCTCGCCCGTCTGCGCGAAGATGTGCATCCGTCCATGCGCGAACCCGCCGGCAATGCCGTGGATCTGCACGTCGCACAGCAGCCAGTCCGTTGGCACGCGGCGGTGGAAGCGGATCGAATTGTCCAGGCTGTTGCCGCCCGCGTCGCGGCCCAGTGACGGGCCCACGCCGCTGGGCACATAGTCTGCGACCACCGCGATGAAGGCCGTGTCGATGGTATGGCCGGGCAGCACGTCCGAGTTGGGCCGGGCCCACATCACGATGTTGCCGTCGGGCGCCGGCCCACCCCCCGCACGGGGACCGTGCATGGAGCCCTTCGCAATGCGGAACTCCACCCGCGAGTGGATGTCGTCCGGGTGCCGCCCGTCAGCTTGCGCGGGCGGCAGTCGTCGGGCGGCGGCACGCGCGGGGCCAGCGTCCATTGCCCGCGTTCCGGCAGATCGCGCGCACCCAGCGCCGACACCACCGTCAGCACTTCGCGGCCGTCGGCGGTGGTCGCGCTGACGCGCGCCTGGCTGACCTGGTTGCCGCGCACCCGTTCGTCGACCGTGAAGGTCACCGTCTCGCCCGGCCGGGCATAGCTCTCATATTGCGCCGACGCCCAGACCACGGGGCGGCCTGTCACCGTCTCCAGCGCCCGGAGGCTGGCGCCAAGTCCCACACCGCCGAACATGAACAGCCGGTCCGCCGGCCCGACCGAAACGGACGGCGCGATGTCCAGGGTAAAGGCGATGCCGCCGGCGGGCTTCAAATCGATCCACATGGGCTGGCCGTTAGCCTGCGCGCGCCGCCCACGCACCCGCGAAGTGCAAGAGGCCGTCGCGCTCAGCGCGCCTCCTGCCAGTGCAGCGCCTCATACAAGAGCAGCGTGCCGGCCATGGCAACGTTCAGGCTGTCGGCCCGGCCGCGCATCGGCATGATCACGAGGCTGTCGCAGGCGGCCTTCAACCCCTCGGGCAGGCCCCGCGCCTCGTTGCCGACCATCAGCAGGGCAGGCGGCGCATAGCTGGCAGCGCGATAGTCGGTCGCGCGCGGGTCCAGCGCAGCGCCGGTCAGCTTTGCGCCATGCCGTGCCTTCCATGCCAGGAAATCCGCCGTCGTCGCCTGAATGCAGGGCACCGTATAGAAGGCGCCCATGCTCGCCCGCAC
>JBKDAC010000399.1:0-5438 GCA_046316515.1 Sandaracinobacter sp.
CCGCTGTGTGCGGGATGATGTTCAGGTGGAAGAGGGCGCTGCCGTCGGCCGAGTCCTCGACTGCATTCACCGTGAGCGAGACGCCGTCGACCGTGATCGAGCCCTTGCCGGCGATCATGGGGGCAAGGGCGGCGGGAGCGCGGATGGCGATGTGGGTGGAGCCTTCGACGCTTTCGGCCAGTTCCACTGTGCCGATGCCGTCGACATGGCCGGTAACGATATGGCCGCCCAGTTCGTCGCCCAGCTTCAGCGAGCGTTCCAGGTTCAGCCGCGCCCCTTCGGCCCACATGGCGGATGCCGTGCGCGAGACGGTTTCGCCTGAGACATCCACGGTGAAGCGGGTGCCCGACCTGGAGGTGACCGTCAGGCAGACACCCGAGCAGGCGATGGACGCACCGATGGCGACGGTTTCGAGATCATGGGCGGTCTCGATCGCAAGGCGCAGGTCCTGGCCGGGGCGGCGCTCCACGGCTGCGATGCGGCCGATGTCGGTAATGATTCCGGTGAACATGGCGCCGGGCCTATCGTGTCCGCCGGAATTGCTCAAGGAGGTCGACGCCGAGCGCGCGGCGGTCTTCCAGCTGCCAGCGGCCGTGGGTGTCGGCGAGGGTGGGGGGGGATAGGCCTTCGAGGCCGATGCCGTGCCCGATCAGGATGGGCGCGCGCAGAAGGACCAGATGGTCCACCCGGTCGGCGGCCAGAAGCGCGGCGGCCAGCGCGCCGCCACCTTCGCACAGGATGCGGTTTACGCTGTTGGCGGCCGCGAAGGAGTCCAGCGCGTCCAGCGAGGGGAGAGCGGTGATGCCGTCCGGCGCGGGACCTTTGGTCAGGGCGACGCGGAGCGGCTGGGGCGCGGTGCTGCCGGGGAGCCGGTTTCTGAGCTGCGGCTTGTCTGCCCTGAGCGTGCCGCCGCCGACCAGGATGAGGTCCGCTTCGGCGCGCAGCGCATGGGCGAAGTGGCGGGCGGTTTCGCCGGTGATCCACTGGCTGGTGCCGTCCCGCAGGGCCAGGCGGCCGTCGAGCGAGAGGGCGAGCTTCAAGGTGAGTTCGGCGCGGCCGCCGGACAGGCGGCCGGTGAAGCCGGTCAGCTCCTGGCGGGCCGCGGCCTCTGCCACGCACTCGGTGACGGCTATGCCGGCGGCCTTCAGGACCGCGATGCCCCGGCCTGCGGTGCGCGGGTCGGGATCGGTCATGGCGACCACGCAGCGGGCGATGCCGGCGGCGATCAACGTGTCGGCACAGGGGGCCCCACGCGCGCTTTCGTGCGCGCAGGGTTCCAGCGTGACATAGGCGGTTGCGCCGCGCGCCCGGTCGCCCGCTTCGGCCAGCGCCACGGCCTCGGCATGGGGGCGGCCACCCTGCTGCGTCCAGCCGCGGCCGATGACGAGGCCGTCCTTCACCAGCAGGCAGCCGACATTGGGGTTGGCCCCGGTGCGCCCCCGGCCACGGCGGGCGAGCGCGAAGGCCGCAGCCATCAGCCGCCTGTCGGCGTCAGCCGACATGATGCTGATTGTCGTCGGCCATTCAGCTGGTCGCCCGGGCGGCGGCGGCGCGTTCGGCCGCCAGTGCCTTCTGGCGGGCCTGTTCGGCCTCATAGGCGCGGCGGTTTGCCTCCACCTGGGCGCGCAGCTTGTCCATCGCTTCCTCGCGTTCGTCGATCGCTTCCTGCGCGGTGCGGTTGCCGCGCCAGCTTTCCATGTAAACGATGCGTTCGGGCACCTGGATGCCGCTGTCCATCGCCATCAGGAAGGCGCCGACGATGGCCGCGCCCATGCCCAGCGCGCCGACGGCGAACAGGGTTTTGTAGAGGGGCTGCTCGCGGATGCGGCGGACGAAGCCGGGCTGGCCCTCGTTCCAGGAGAAGCCCTCGGCCAGTTCCAGCTCGCGGCGCATCAGGATTGCGCGGCGGCGGGTTTCGTCGTCGGCCGAGGCGCTCTGGTCGGCGAAGGGCGTCGGCAGCTTCACCGCGTTCGGCTTCTTCATCGGCATGGCGACAGTCCGTCCCGGGCGCGCGAACCGGGTCGCTTCAGACCCGCATCGGCATCAGCACATAGATCGACTCGGACCCTTCGGATTCGCGGATCAGGGTCGGCGCGGCGGCATCGGCCATATGGACTTCGACCAGGTCGCCTTCAACCTGCGATAGGATGTCGAGGAGGTAGCGGCTGTTGAAGCCGACATCGAAGCCGGCGGCCGAATAGTCGGCCGGCACGTCTTCGGAAGCGGTGCCGTTTTCCGGGCTGGTGACCGACAGCGTCACCCGGTCGCGATCAAGGCTGAGCTTCACAGCGCGGGTCTTTTCGGAGGCGATCGCCGTCCCGCGGTCCACGCCTTCGGCAAGCGTTGCCGGATCGATCTTCAGCAGCTTGTCGTTCGCGGTCGGGATCACCCGGCTGTAATCGGGGAAGGTGCCGTCGATCAGCTTGGAGGTGAGGACAGCCTGGCCGATCGCGAAGCGGATCTTGGACTGGCTCAGCGTGATGCCCACCTCGCCGCCCCGCTCGTCGAGCAGCTTGCGCACTTCGGCGACGCACTTCCTGGGGATGATGATATCGGGCATGCCCGCCGCGCCTTCGGGCAGTGGGATTTCGACCCGGGCGAGGCGATGGCCGTCGGTTGCGACGGCGCGCAGGGTGCCGGCGCCCGCGGGGGCGTGGAAGAAGATGCCGTTCAGATAATAGCGCGTCTCTTCGGTGCTGATCGCAAAGCGGGTCTTGTCGATCAGGGTGACGAGCGTTTCAGCGGGCAGCGAGAAGCTGACCGGCAGGTCGCTTTCGCCGATCACCGGGAAATCCTCACGCGGGAGGGTCTGCAATGAGAAGCGCGCGCGGCCGGCGGTGACGGCGACCTTGCCGGATGCAGCCTCCAGCGTGACCTGCGCGCCGTCGGGCAGCTTGCGCACGATATCGAACAGGGTGTGGGCCGACACGGTTGTGGCACCGCCGACCTCGACGGTTGCGGGCACGTCCTCGACGATCTGGAGATCGAGGTCGGTCGCCATCAGCTTGCATGAATTGTCATCGGCCGAGAGAAGGACGTTGGAGAGAATCGGAATGGTGTTCCGCCGCTCCACGACCGACTGCACATGGCCCAGCGCCTTCAGGAGTGCGGCGCGCTCAACGACCAGCTTCATGCGTGTGGGATTCCCTACCCTGAATGATATGCCGAAGTCCCTCTATACAGGAGTGGAAACCTTGGGGAAGCGGCTTGTTTCTCGGGTGCGAAGGGGCGCCGCTCAGTGCACCTTCACCGCCACAGCCGTCGCCTCCCCGCCGCCGATGCAGAGCGCGGCGACGCCGGTGCCGCCGCCGCGCTTTTGCAGGGCGTGGATCAGGGTGACGAGGATGCGGGCGCCCGACGCGCCGATGGGGTGGCCCAGCGCCGTCGCGCCGCCGTTCACGTTCAGCTTGGCGTGCGGGATGCCCAGCTCCTGCATGGCAATCATCGAGACGACCGCGAAGGCCTCGTTCACCTCGAACAGGTCGACGCCGTCGATGCTCCATCCGAGCCTGCCCATCAGTTTCTGCATCGCGGGCACTGGCGCGGTGGTGAACAGGGCGGGCTTTTGCGCGTGGACGCTGTGGCCGAGGATGGTGGCGATGGGCGTCAGGCCGCGCGCTTGCGCCGTTTCGCGGCGCATGAGGACGAGGGCGGCGGCGCCGTCGGAGATGGAGCTGGCGTTGGCAGCCGTCACCGTGCCGTCGGGGGCGAAGGCAGGCTTCAGATGGGGGATTTTGTCGGGCTTGGCCTTGCCGGGCTGTTCGTCGACCGTCACCTCTCCGCTCTTTACTGCGACGGGGGTGATTTCTGCGGCGAAGGCACCTGAAGCGATTGCGCCCTGTGCGCGGGAGAGGGATTCCAGCGCATAGGCGTCCTGCGCCTCGCGGGTCAGCTGATAGGTGCGGGCGGATTCCTCGGCAAAGGTGCCCATGGCGCGGCCGGGTTCATAGGCGTCTTCCAGGCCGTCGAGGAACATGTGGTCCATCACCCGGCCATGGCCCATGCGGTAGCCGCCGCGGGCTTTGGGCAGCAGATAGGGCGCGTTGGTCATGCTCTCCATGCCGCCGGCTGCGATGATGTCGGCGGAACCGGCCTTCAGGGCGTCATGGGCGTCCATCACGGCCTTCATGCCCGAGCCGCACATCTTGTTCAGGGTGACGGCGGGCGTGCCGAGGTCAAGCCCGGCCTTCAGCGCGGCCTGGCGGGCGGGCGCCTGGCCCTGGCCGGCCGACAGCACGCAACCCATCACCACCTGCTCCACGTCGGCACTGCCGAGTCGGCTGTCGGCAACGGCGGCCTTCAGGGCGGCGGCGCCGAGCTCGGGTGCGGTGACGTCGCGGAAATCGCCCTGAAAGCCGCCCATGGCGGTACGCCGGGCGGCGGTGATCACGATGTCGCCGGAATCTTTGATGGGGGCGGTCATCGGAGCTGTCTCCTCTGTTCGATGGCGAGATGGCGCAGCGCGTGGCTGCCGGATGGATTGGGCGAAAAGCCGGCGATGCGGCGCGAGACCAGCGACCAGCCGAGCGGCTGGACGAGGCCGATGGCGGCGCCATCCTCGGCCCAAAGCCGTTCGGCCGCGGCAAGGGCTGCGAGGCGGGCGCTGCGGGTGGGGGCCTTCCAGCTTTCGGCGAGCAGGCGGTCGGCCTCGGGCAGGCAGACGCCATGGCGGTTGCGCTCGCACAGATAGGGCAACAGGAATGGGACCGGGCTGTCGATCGGGGTTTCCCGCCTTACGAAGGCGAGGTCGAAATCCCCGTTGGCGATGGCACGCCTGTGCGCCGCGGGATCGCGCCGTTCCAGCCGCAGCGTGATGCCCAGCACCGCATAATCGCGTGCGACCAGCTCCATCAGCCGCGCCTCGGCATCGGAGTCGCCGATGGCGACGGTCAGCGTCAGCGGGTTGGCGAGGCTGTCGAGTCCCGCTTCGGCGAGCAGCCGCCTGGCATCCTCCTGCCGGCCTGCGAAGGGCTGGCCGGCCCAGCCGGCCTGAGGCGGTTGGTAGCCGGCGATGTTGGCAGGCGACAGGCCCTGCACCTCGGCGGCGGCCTCGCTGCCGAAGAACTTCTGGCCCAGCGTCGACCGGTCGATGCCGATGGCAAGGGCCCTTCGGACGCGCTGGTCCCCCAGCGCAGGCCGCCGGTGGTTCACCAGCAGCATCAGCGCGGCGCGGGGCTTTTCCAGCAGCAGCGCTTCGCGCCGCACCGTGACGCGCGCGGTGCCGAGGCCGTCGAGCCCGCCACCCAGGACAAGATCGGTCTCGCCCCGGTTGAAACGCCGGATGGCGGCCTCTGCCTCCATCGGCCTTATATCGACGGCGGCCAGCCGGACGTCGGCTGCGGCATGGAAATCGGGATTGCGGCCAAGCCGGGTGGGCGCCCCCTGTGCCCTGGCGGCAGGGTCAGGATCGGTGTCGGGTGGAGTCTGGGGGCCGCTCT
>JBKDAC010000400.1:0-9606 GCA_046316515.1 Sandaracinobacter sp.
CTACACCACCATGCAGGTTTCGCCCGCGGAGCTTCACGCGCTGGGCCTGCGGCTGGTTGCCGACACGCAGACCCGTCTTGCCGCCATCCGCACCCGGCTGGGCTTCACCGGCACCCAGGCCGAATTCCATCGAATGCTCGACACCGATCCGCGCTTTCGGGTGGCGAACGATGCTGCGCTCGAGGCGCTGTACCGCGAGCAGATCGCCCGGATCGAGCCACATGTCCCGACCTATTTCGGCCGCCTGCCCAAGGCTCCCTACAGCATTCGACGCATCCCGGCCGCCAACGAGCGCGGGGTAGCCTTCGGCTATTACGAGAAGCCGTCGAGCGTCGAGCCCTCGGGACTGTTCCGCTACAACGGCGCGGACCTCGACAGGCGCTCGATGGTCCAGGCCGCGGCGATCAATTTCCACGAGCTGATCCCCGGCCACCATTTCCACCTCGCGCTGCAGGCCGAGAACAGGGAACTCCCGATGATCCGACGCAAACTCGCCAGCCTGAGGCTGAGTGCGTACAATGAAGGGTGGGCCCAATATGCCGCCAATCTCGCGGTCGAGATGGGAGCCTTGAAGGACGATTACGAACTCTACGGCCTGGTCGCGACCGACGCGATGATGGCTGCGCGCCTTGTCGTCGACACCGGGGTCAATGCCCTCGGCTGGACCTTCGACCGGGCCAGGACCTATCTGGTCGACCATACGCTGATGTCCCCCCAGCAGGCCTCTGCCGAAGTATTGCGCTATGCGACCGACGTGCCCGGCCAGGCGCTGGGCTACAAGCTTGGCCACCAACGCATCCTTGGCCTTCGCCGACGGGCCGAGGCCGCGCTGGCGGACGACTTCGACCGTCGGGCGTTCCACGATGCGGTGCTTGCCCCCGGCGCACTGCCACTCGATGTCCTCGACGCGCACATCGGCAGGTGGATTGCATCGCAACGCAGAAGCAAGCGATGATCGTCGTCCTGTCACTCGGCAACGCGGACTTCGACCCGGTTTGCAACCACCTGAGGGCGGCCCATACCCGGCGTCCTGGCGAACGACGCCGATAGACGCGCGGAAGAAGCGCCGCGCCTATCTTTGCTGTCTGTGGTGCACCATTCACTTTCGGTTCCTGTCTGGAACCTCCGGACCTCGGCCAAATGACCGCTTTGCGCCCCCAAAAACGGTCCTTGGCCCTTGCTTCCTGCGGGACCGAGATCTGCCGTAGAGCCAAGACACGCAACCGCGTCCGTAAGCAGATCGGTTCTCAGACACCCCCAAGCCTCGAAGATGTTGCCGTTCAGAGCGTTGACCTGCCATCTCCAACTGCAAAGAACCCTTTATCTTCGCAAGGGGTTGTTAGGTCATGGTCCTATTGCCCAACGCGGGTTCCGAAGCAGGCTGTGCTGCACGCGGCGGCACCCAAGCCGACAACCATTCGGCCACCAGCGCAGGGCGCTCGCTCCCCTCGATCTCCACCTCGCACAGAAAACGCACGATCCACCGGCCCCCCGCATCTGCACGTCGATCACCCATGGTGAAGCGCCCCCGGATCCGCTTGCCGACAAGAACGGGGGCAACTAACCGCAGCCGATCGAAGCCATAGTTCAGGAACAGGCCTAAGTCTGTCTCCCGTAGATCATGCTCCACAACCGTACGAAACATGTGCGTCAGCAGCGACATCGTCAGGAATCCGAAGGCCGTTGTCCCTCCGAACGGCCCATTGGCCCGCGCCCATTCGGGGTCATTGTGGAGGGGGTCCGGATCTTTGGTCACCTCGGCAAAGCGATCGACCATGTCCTGGTCGATCAGCACCCAGGCCGAGACGCCGATTTCCGTGCCCGGATCCATCCTGAGCAGGGGTTCCACCAATTCTTCAGACACATTCGTCTCCCCGAGAATCCAGAACTGAGAACTTTCTCATATTCTGCTTCTGGTCAAGCGATATTGGTGACAAGCTAGGGTGACAGGGCTAGCGTGCTGGTCCGTCGCAAAATCGGGAGATGTCATGGGTCGCACACCGGTCTTTCGGGCTTCTGATGCACCGACAGCTTCTGATCGCCTGTGCTTCATCGAGTATCTCGAGACGTGCCTGGCGGTCTCGCCACCCAGACAGAAGGGCCTGCGCACCCGGGAGCGGCTGAAGATTAGCACTGCGCAACTGTTGCGCAATAAGGGCTTTCACGCCCTGAAGGTAAGCGACATCACCTCGCTTGCAGGGGTCGCGGAGGGCTCATTCTACATGTACTTCCGCGACAAGACGGATGCGACCCGGACTGTCCTCGAGGAGTTCATCGGGTCGTATGCGCCCGCAATGATGCGGCCCTCCGTCCCACGTTCGCCCTTTCAGTCAATCTGCGAAACCAATCGGCGCTGGATCGCCTTAGCTCGGGCGAACGCCGGGCTGTTCCGCTGTCTTCTGCAGTTCACCGACGGTGATCCGGCCTTTGCCAGACTGGTCGAGGGCGGCAACAGGGACTGGTACATGCGTGTGCTGAACAGTCTGCCGGGCCTATCGCAACCAGACCGTCCCGTTTACCTGCTGATGATCTATCTGCTGGGGGCGATGATGGACGACCTGTTGCGGAAGCTGGTGGTCTATCCCGACCAGCAGTTCCGCGCCCTGCTCGACAGCATCGGCGCATCCGATCATGACGTCGTGGACGCTGCAAGTGTGCTGTGGATGCGCGCGCTGCATGGCACCAGTCCGGATACCAGCCATCTGTCGCCGACAGTTCAGGCCGCTGCGGCAATCCTTCACGGGCATCCACCCCCGCCGGAGCTCGGGCAGGGCACCGGACACCGAGACTGAAGACCGACCGGGCGTCACCTGCGCTAGCCTTGTTCCGCACGCTTGCGAAGCGCGACCTTGTCAATCTTGCCGATGGGCAGGAGGGGCAGTTTTGTAACGACCTCGCAGCGCTTGGGAACCTTGTAGCTGGCCAGGCGTTCGCGGCACCAGGCCATCAGCGCGCTGGGGTCCACCGCGCAGCCGGGCTTCGAGATCACGAAAGCAACCCCGACTTCCTGCCATAGCTGGTCGGGCACGGGCACGACTGCCGACAGCGAAACGGCCGGATGGGATTCAAGAACAGTTTCGATCTCGCGCGGATAGACGTTGTAGCCGCCCGACTTGAACATCTCCTTGAGCCGCCCGACGATGCGATAGCGGCCATCTGGCCGCCGCGTGGCCAGGTCCCCCGTCCGGAAGAAGCCGTCATCGGTGAACGCATCGCGCGTTGCCTCCGGCCTCCCCCAATAGCCCAGGAAGCAGTAATGCGACCGCACCTGAACTTCGCCGGCCTCGCCGTCCGCCACCTCGCCTCCGTCGGACGCGACGAGCCGCATTTCGACATCCGGAAACACCGAACCCACCGAATTCAAAAGCACATCACGGTCACTCGAGGGGGCCTCGACCGTGATCGCGCTCGTCGTTTCCGTCATGCCGTAATTGGTGGCGAGCCGCGGGCAGATGGCTGCCAGCCTGTCCAGCACATCGCTCGAAATTGCCGCGCCTTCCCACACAATCAGTTGGACGGCGGAAAAATCCCGCTCGCCAAAAGATGGGTGGGCGATCTGAAGCGCGAACACGCTCGGGACCGATCCCAGGAACGTGACCTGCTCCTGCTCGATCAGGTCGAGCGACGCCCCGGGCTCGAACTGCTCCATGAAGATCATCGCGCCTCCCGCCACGACGCAGGGAATGGCAAGGTCCACCGAACAGCCGACATGATTGATCGGCAGGAAGTTGAGGCTGCGATAGGGGCGGACCGGCCACAGCAGGTTCTGTTGGAGGGCGAAGTCGATGATGCCCTCGTGATGCAGGATGGCGCCCTTCGGCGCGCCGGTGGATCCGGATGTATAGACCAGCAGGCATGCCATGCGGCCGCCGACCGAAGACCGCCGGTCCGCCAGCGCGCGATCCGTCACCGACAACCCCTCCGCCAGGACATCCTGCAGGCACTCCAGCCCGTCGACCTGCCGATGCTCGAACGTCACCACGCGGGAAATGGCGGGGCAGACCTGCCGCAGATGGGCAATATCCTCGACATAGGATCGCTCTGCGATCTCCACGCGCGTCAGCAGAACGACAGGTTGCGCGTCGCGGACGACATACTCCAGCTCTGCCACGCGATATTTCGGGTTGAGGCCCATCCAGATCGCGCCGATCGATGCGGCTGCGCAGAAGGCGATCAGATAGTCCGGGCACGGCGTCTGCAGCGTCGCGACACGGTCTCCTTCTTTCACGCCTGCGGCGATCAACCAGCGCGACAGCGCATCCATGCGGGCCTTGAACTCGACGAAAGTCAGGCGCTGGTCGCCAAGAACCAGTGCCTCGGCGTCTGGCGATACAAGAGCGTGGTGGGCAACATAGTCGCCGATGTTCCGGAAACGCGATGTCATGTGGAAGGAACTTCCTGGTCTGAGGCTTGTGTGGGCGGGAGGAGCATGGCTGCAGCGGCACACAGGCCAGCGGATGCAGCACCAAGGAATATCGGAATCGCCGGACCCGCCAGTCCCAGCGTGGCAATCGCCGTGGCCGTCATCGTCGCCCCAGCTGCCAGGCCGACCTTCTCGGCCGCTGTCCAGACACCGGTCAGCGCCGCCTCCTCCTGCACGGCGGCCGATCGGATGAAGTGCGCGACAAGCGTGAACGACAGCACCTGGAGCCCCGCGAACGGGATTCCGACCAGCGCCAGTGATGCAAGGACGACCGGCCATCCCGCGGACGATATCACGGCCAGAGCCATCAACGTCACGGCAAGGGCCAGGCCCGCCAGCGCCAGCATCATAAGCGTCCGCTCATCCCTGCGCCTGGCAAGCCGCGTCCAGATCGGCACGCCCAGGATCGCGAACGACAGCAGGATCGCAAGGGCGACGGCGATATCGCCTTCCGGCCTGCCCAGAATGCGGGTCACGATGTAGGGCAAGGCGGCCATCAGCGCGCCACAGGCGATGAGCTGTGCCACGAAACTGCCAAGCAGGCGCAGGAAAGCCGTGTTGCGCAGTGCTGCATGCAAATGGGATGACCCCTTGCGCATCCCGGCAGGGCCGGAGGCGGGTCCATCACGCCCGTTCAGCATGATGAGCGGCAGCGCCATCACCACCAGACAGAAGGCGCCGATGGTCAGCGACATCAACCGGTACCCCTCCCGCCCGCCCCCGCCCAGATCAACGAGGAACGGTGCGCCGGCGGCCCCAGCCAGCACGCCGATCATCACGGCGATCATGCGCCGCCCGATCAGCAGGGCCCGCGTTGCAGCCGTCGAACCGAGCTCGGCCGGGAGCGCGATGTAGGGAACGGCATAAAGGGAATAGAGGGTCGCCAGCGCGAAATAGGCGAGCGCGGCCCAGACGGCTGCTGCTTCCCACGCCATGTCCGGCGGCGAAAAGAGCGCCACGAAGCTGACCATCATGCCGATCAGGCCGGCCAGCAGGAATGGGCGGCGACGCCCCCAGCGATGCCGGCTGCGATCCGACCATCGCCCGACAATCGGGTCCCAGACCACGGCCCACAGCTTGGGCACGAACACGATGATACCGGCGATGGCGGGCGGGATCCGAAGGGTCTCGGTGCAGAAATACAGCAGCAGCACCGAAGGGATCGTCGAATACAATCCTGTCCCGAACGACCCGGACGCATAGAGAAGCACGTCTGTTTGCGACAGCGATCCGCGCGCGTGATCCGCCTTCACAAATCCCTCGCCATCTGCTGGTGACCGGCCCGGGACAGACCTGAATGTGAGACATGTCCCATGTTTTGGAAGCCGTCAAGCGCCGTCGGCATCACTGGCTTCTCGGCCTGGGGCTGAAGGGGCTCCTGGCCCTTTCTGCAGCCGACACGAACCATAAAGGTGACAGGACTGTATGGTCTGGGTAAGGGCCTCGCATGCGAGAACGATCTGAATCCGCCGTTGCCAGCCGGTCGACGATTGTCCCGGCCATCCTGTTGGCCCTTTGCCTTGCTACCGCAGCCCCGACGCTCGCCCAGATTGTCGACCGAAGTGCGCTTCAGGCGGCTGTCCAGTCCGACGAGAGGCCGATGGTCTTGTATGTGGCGGGCAAGGGAACTTCCTCGCCGTTCGCAGTGACCCGGGCGACGGCTGACAACAAACCGGCGCTCGGGCCCGACTCCCCGGTGCGGATCGCCAGCAACACCAAGACCTTCGTCGCCGCGACTGTTCTGCGCCTGTGGGAGCAGGGGCGGATCGACCTCGATGCCCCGATCGGGCCGCTGCTGACCCCGGCGCTCGACAAGCTGCTGCTGAGCGGTGGCTATGACACGTCGCGGATCACCGTCAGGCAGCTGCTCAGTCACAGCGCCGGGATCTACGACCACGCCGCCGACAAGCGCTATCTGCCGCTGATCCTGGCAGAACCCGGGCGCCACTGGACCCGCGAGGAGCAGGTGCGGCTCGCGGTCGAATGGGGCCGCCCGCGCGGCGAGCCGGGCAAGGCGGTCCACTAGTCGGACCCCGGCTACATCATGGTCGGCGACATCATCGAACGCATCACCGGCCAGTCGCTCGCGAAGGCGGTCCGCGCGCAATTGCAGCTGGATCGGCTCAATCTCGGCTCCACCTGGTGGGAGATCCTGGAAGACAGGCCCGCAACCGCGCCCGAAAGGGCCCGCCAGTTCATCGGCGACCGCGACATGACCGATGTGAGCGGCACGGTCGATCTCTACGGCGGCGGCGGCATGGTCATGTCGGCACGCGATCTCGCCACGCTGACGGCCGCGCTGTTCGAAGGCCGCCTGTTCTCGCGTCCTGACACGCTGGCGCAGATGCTGCGGCGCGGCCCCCATGAAGGGGCAGAGGGCTACCGCCTCGGCGTGTTCATCCGCGAAGCCGGCGGCCGCACCGCCTACTGGCACGGCGGCTTCTGGGGCACAGTCGCCTGGTATGTGCCGGCAACCGGGGTCGCGGTCGCCGGGGTCACGACCAACCAGGATGCCTATGGCCGGGTGAACGCCCTTGCCGGACAGGCGGCCGGGATGTCCACACCCTGACAGCGCGTGGCCGGGCCGGCAGCGGCCTGGCCCGCCGGTCACATCGGCAATTTCCAGACCTCGGTGGCAATCCGCATGTGGTTACCCCCCAGGATGGCCGTGATGTCCTCCTCGGAATATCCCATCCCCAGAAGGCGCTCCACGATGGCGGGAATGGCTTCGAAGCTGAGTTGGCGGAAAGCGGTGCCGTGCAGGGCGGGCGGGAACATCGTCGGGTTCTCGTCCAGATACCCCTGGAGCTCGTCAACATCGAACACATGGTCGAAGCCCAGGCCCACATGCGCCGGCCCGACCAGCTGGACCACATGGTCGATATGGGCGACGAATGCCTCGGTCAGGTCCGCATCCGGCCCGCCTAGGAAGAATCCGATACCATTCAGGCCGACCACCCCGCCCGTCGCGGCACAGGCCCGAATCAGGCCGTCATCGATGTTGCGCGCATGGTCGTGCACGGCGCGGGCGTTGGAGTGCGAGAAGATCACGGGCCGGGTCGCCCGGGACAGGACGTCCGACGCAGTCCGGTGGCCGGTGTGCGTGCAGCAGACGACCATGCCCACCCGCTCCATCTCGTCCACCAGGCTGCGGCCGAACGCGGTCAGGCCGCCATCCTCCGCCTCCATGCACCCCGCGCCCACGCGGTTGGCGAGGTTGTAGGCCATCAGCATCCAGCGGACGCCAAGGTCGTAATAGAGCTGGACGAGGCTCAGCTGGTCGCCGATCGCATTCGCGCCTTCGATGTCGAAGCTGACCGCCAGTTTGCCTTCCGCGCGCGCGGCGTGGATGTCGTCCACCGTCCGCACAAGGCGATATTGCGCCGGCCGCGCGCCGATCCAGTGCCGGAACTGGGCGAGGTTCCGCAGATGGTCTTCCACAGTCACATCGCCGAAGCCGATGTTCAGCACCGCCACATCGAAGCCACTGTCCCGATAGCGCTGAAGCCGGGGCAGATAGGCATCATCGGCCCAGCGAAGCGGCATGCAGCCATGGTTGTCCCACAGAAGGCTCCTGTCGATGAGCGCCCGGACACGCTCGGGATCTGCGCCGGTCTGTGCGGCTGGATGCATGGCTCTTGCTCCTTTCGTACGCATCGAGCCCACCCCCTTCATCCGAAAACGATGGTTCGGTGTTTATTGAGGAAGGTTCGGTGTTCTGCGTGCCAGCGGATGGCTCTGGAGAGGACGCTGGCTTCGGTTTCGCGGCCGATTTCGACCATATGGTCTGCGGTGGCGGAGTGTGTGACCCTTCGGATGTCCTGTTCGATGATGGGTCCTTCGTCGAGGTCTGCGGTGACGTAGTGGGCGGTGGCGCCGATGAGTTTGACGCCGCGTGTGTGGGCCTGGTGGTATGGTTTTGCGCCCTTGAAGCTGGGCAGGAAGCTGTGGTGGATGTTGATGCAGCGGCCGGCGAGTTTTGCGGCGAACCGGTTGGAGAGGATCTGCATGTAGCGGGCAAGCACGACGAGCTCGGCGCCTGTTGTGGTGATGAGGTCTTCGAACGCGGCTTCTTGGGTATCCTTGGTGTCGGGGGTTACGGGCAGGTAATGGAACGGGTGGCCGTGCCATTCGGTGACCTGGCGCAGCGTCTCGTGGTTGGAGACCACGCCGACGATCTCGATGGGGAGCACGCCGATCCGCGTCTTGTGGATGATGTCGTTGAGGCAGTGGTCGGTCTTCGACACGGCGACCAGCACCTTCATGGGCGTGGCGGTGTCGCGCGTGTCCCAGCTGAGCCCCAGCGAGGCGCGAAACGGGTCGAGGAGAGCAGGGAGCTGGTCGACCGCGCCACGTGCGCCGGCCAGCTCCATGCGCACGAAGAACGTCTTCGTCTCCGGGTCGCCATATACGGCGGCCTCGCGGATGTCCCACCCGCCGGCGGCAAGTGCGGGGCTGACCGCGGCGAGGATGCCAGGGCGGTCGGGGCAGACGAGGCGCAGGACGATGTGGGCGGGGCGGTCGGGCATCAGCGGTCCGGGGTCAGGAGGGCGAGAAGGGCGACCAGATGGTCGGCTTCGGCGGCATCGACCAGGAG
Organism: Sandaracinobacter sp.; assembly: GCA_046316515.1. Taxonomy (GTDB): domain Bacteria; phylum Pseudomonadota; class Alphaproteobacteria; order Sphingomonadales; family Sphingomonadaceae; genus Sandaracinobacteroides. The sequence continues at coordinate 9,021 of JBKDAC010000400.1, forward strand.
CAGGAGGCCGCCATCGGGTTCGGGGATCATCAGCGCGGTCATGTCGGCGAACCGGGCGCGGGTGGCGGTGCCGGGCGTGAGCGTGGCGGGATCGATCGGGGCGTAGGCGGCGAGCGCTTCTGCGGCGAGCGCGGGGGCGAGGCGGACCGTGGCGCAGGCCTCGCCGATCTCGCGGGCGAGGAACGCGGCCGGGTCCTGCGCGCGGGCGAGGTCTGCAAGCGTGCCGTGCGGGCCGAGCACGAGCCACGCGCCGGGCGCGGGCACTGCGAGCAGCAGGTCGCCTGCGTGGGCGGCCTTGCCGACGGCGATGTCTGCGGGGAGCTCTGCGGGGAGGCCCCCCAGGGCCGGCAGGTCGGGCCCGAACCGGCGCAGGCGGCGGATGCCCAGCACGCCGAGGTCGCGCCGTTCGACGCCGGGGAGCGGCGCGGGATCGGGCAGCAGGGGAGCAAGCTCAGCCATTCATCCGCTCTCCTGCCTGATCGAACGCGCACGGGTCCACGATGCGGGCGCGGTGGCTGGTGCCGAGGTCCCAGACCTGCACCTCCTCGCCCATGCGGGCCCGGCCTGCCTCGATCATGCCCAGCGC
>JBKDAC010000401.1:0-6449 GCA_046316515.1 Sandaracinobacter sp.
GTTCGACCATGTGCGCGGCATGGGCCTGATGCTGGGCCTTAAGCTCACGGCCGACAGCCGCGCCTTTGTCGCCCACGCCCGCAAGGCGGCCCGGGCCGGCCGCCCGAACGGCACCGCTGACGACGATGCGCCGCTCGCCGGCCATGTGCTCGCCGCCATCTTCGAAAAGCCCAGCACGCGCACCCGCCTGTCGTTCGACATCGCAATGCGCCAGCTCGGCGGCGAAACCATCACCCTGGCGGCGGGCGACATGCAGCTCGGCCGGGGGGAAACCGTGCCCGACACCGCCCGCGTGATGTCGGGCTTTGTGGATGCCGTGATGATCCGCGCCAACCGCCACACCGCTGTCGAGGCCTTCGCGGCCGCGGCCAGTGTCCCGGTCATCAACGGCCTTACGGACCTCTCCCACCCCTGCCAGATCGTTGCCGACCTGATAGCGGTAGAGGAACGCCTTGGCCGCCCCGCTGCCGGAACCCGCTGGGCCTGGATCGGCGACGGCAACAATGTCTGCAACTCGATCATCGAGGCGGCCGGCCTGCTGGGTTTCGAACTGGTGATCGCCTGTCCGCCGGCCTATCGGCCGAACGCCGCCATGCTCAAGGCCGCCCGCGCGTGCGGCGCGAACATCTCGATCATCGAAGAAACGGCGTGTGCTGCCTGCGGCGCCGATGTCGTCGTCACCGACACCTGGGTATCCATGGGCGACACCGACGCCGATGCGCGCACCCACGCCTTCCAGTCCTATCAGGTGAACCCGGAGCTCATGGCCCGCGCGGCGCCCCATGCCGTCTTCCTGCACTGCCTGCCTGCCCATCGCGGCGAGGAAGTTACCGACTCCGTCATCGACGGCCCGCAGTCCGCCGTATGGGAAGAGGCCGCCAACCGTGTCCATGCGCAGAAGGCCATCCTGCTCTGGGCTCTCGGAAAGCTCGGCTGATGGCCGACGCGCCCGCCAACAATGACCGGATCCTGGGCTTCACGCTTCCCGGACGTGATGCGCGCGGCCGCATCGTCCGCCTCGACGGGGTGCTGGACGAGATCCTGTCGGCGCACGCCTATCCCGAACCCATTGCCCGCCTTCTCGCCGAAACACTGGTGCTGACCGCAATGCTGGGCGCGCTATTCCGCCCAACCGACGGCCAGCTGACGGTCCAGGCCAAGGGCAGCGGCAGCCCAGTTCGCCTGCTCGTATCGGACTTCCGCGAAGGGGCGCTCCGCGGCTATGCCGCGCAGAATCTCGACCGCCGCTTCGTCGCCGCTGACGAAGGCAGCTCCGCCACGCTCGCGTGGCTGTTCGGCGAGGGTCATCTCGTCATCACGCTCGACCAGACCGGTTCGGACGAACGCTACCAGGGGATCGTCGATCTGGGCGCCGAAACCCTCCAGGCAGCCGCCCAGGGCTATTTCGAGAACAGCGAGCAGCTGCCGACCCTCGTCCGCCTGGCGGCTGCCCGCGGCGCATCGGGCAGGTGGACGGCCGGCGGCCTCGTCCTGCAGCATCTGCCCCGGGCAGAAATGGGCGCCGCCCGCCTGCATGTCGAGGGCGATGACATGACGCCCGGAAGCGGACTTGCCGATTGGGAGCATGTGCACGCGCTGGCATCCACCGTCTCGGACGCGGAACTGACCGATAGCAGCCTCGACCTCGAAACCCTGCTCTGGCGCCTCTTCAACCAGGATGAGGTGCGAGTGTTTCCCACGACCACACTCAGGAAGGGGTGCCGCTGCTCGGTCGAGCATATCCGCAACGTGCTGGGCCAGTTCCCCGAGGAAGAGCGCGCGGAGATGCGCAACGCCAACGGCGTGATTTCCGTCGATTGCGAGTTCTGCTCGCGCCAGTTCCTGCTCGAAATCTGAGGTCAGGTCCCAAGCGCGGGCCAATGGACATGCATTTGTCCAACGCCGCGTTTATGGTGGATCTCATGCGGCCATTTCTGTTCCTTGCAGCGCTTCTTCTTCCGGTCGCCGCGGTGGCCGATGCGCCGCCGCCCCTCGCCGCGCTGCAGGGCCTCCGCGCCGGTGCCTGGCAGGTCAAGGTGATCGGCGATAGCCGCAGCCACAGTCATTGCCTGGCCGACGCCACGCTGATGCTCACAGGCGGCCGGCCGGGGCAGGAGTGCAGCTTTCGCGCCATCACCGACGAGCCGAACGCGGCCACCATTATCTATCGCTGCGCCACCGGCCGGTCCGGCCGCACCGCCATCCGGCGCGACGCCGGCGGCTTGTATGTCGTCGACGCCCAGGGCCTGGAAGGCGGCCACCCCTTTGCCGCCCGCAGCGAATGGCGCCGCACGGGCGACTGCTGACGTCGCTCGGCACACTCCCCAAGCGGAGGGTTTGCACGCCCGGGCTGCCCGCTATGCTGTCGGAATGGGATGGGAAGCCGAAATAGAGGAACTGCGCCGCCGCCAGACGCTGGCGCGGCAGATGGGTGGGCCGGAAAAGCTCGCCCGGCAACAGGCCGCCGGCCGCCTCGATGCGCGCGCCCGAATCGCGGCCGTCACTGATCAGGGCAGCTTCCGCGAGATCGGCGAGCTGTCGGGCTTTGCCGGCTATGGCCCCGATGGCGCGCTCGAGACCTTCCTGCCCGCCAACTTCCTGTTCGGCAGGGCCGAGGTCGACGGTCGCCCCGTCGTCGTCACCGCCGATGATTTCACCGTCCGCGGCGGCGCGGCAGACGCTGCCCTCCACCGCAAGCTGCTGGAAGCCGAACGCCTCGCCACCAGCTACCGCATGCCCCTTCTGCGCATGATCGAGGGCACCGGCGGCGGCGGTTCGGTGAAAAGCCTCGAGACGATGGGCCATACCTACATCCCCGAGATCCCCGGCTGGGAGGCGATGGTCGCCAATCTTGCGGAAGTGCCGGTTGTCGCCCTCGGCCTCGGTCCCGTCGCTGGCCTCGGCGCGGGTCGCATGGTGATGGCCCACTACAGCCTGCTCGTCGAAGGCCTGTCGCAGATGTTCGTGGCAGGCCCGCCGGTGGTCGCCGCCGCGGGCGAGGTGCGCACCAAGGAGGAACTCGGCGGCGCCCACATCCACGCCCGCAACGGCGCCGTGGATGACCGCGTCGCGACCGAGGCGGAAGCCTTCGAACGCCTGCGTCGCTTCCTCTCCTACCTGCCTTCCAGCGTGGACGAGCTGCCCGCCCGGATGAAGACGCGCGACCGACCGGACCGCAAGGGCGCCTGGCTCAACGCCGCCGTCCCGCGCGACAGCCGCCGCCTCTATCCGGTCCGCCCTATCGTCGAGGCGATCGTCGACCTGGGGTCATGGTTCGAGATTGGCCGCGAATGGGGCCTGGGCGTCGTCACCGGCCTCGCGCGCCTCGATGGCTACGCAGTGGCAGTCATCGCCTCCAATCCAGAGGCGCTGGGAGGCCTGTGGACCGCCGCCACCGCCCGCACGGTCGAGCGCATGGTCGATCTCGCCGACACCTTCCACTTGCCTGTCGTCCACCTCGTGGACAACCCCGGCTTCCTGATCGGCCGCCGCGCAGAGGACGAAGCCACCATCCGCTGGGGCAGCCGCGCGCTGACCGCCATCTACCAGGCGAGCGTGCCCTGGGCCTCGGTCATCCTGCGCAAGGCCTATGGCATGGCCGGATCCGCCCATGCCCCGGCAGACCGTTTCCGCTGGCGCATGGCCTGGCCCAGCGGCGATTGGGGCAGCCTCCCCATTTCGGGCGGGCTGGAGGCCGCCTACCGCGGCGAGCTCGAGGCAGCGGATGATCCCGCCGCGCGGCTGGCCGAGATCAAGGCTCGCCTGGAACGCGTCCGCAGCCCGTTCCGCACGGCCGAACGCTTCGGGGTGGAAGCCATCATCGCGCCCGAGGAAACACGTGCCGAACTCTGCGCCTTCGCCGCCACGGCCCAGCGCGCCCTCCGACCGGGCCGCAAGGGAAGAGGCATGCGCCCCTGATCGTTTCGCCCGCAGCATCCAGGCGCCGCGAAGGCTATCGGCAAGAAAGCTGCCAATAACAGCGAAGAACCTCTGACGCATGTGCAGGTGGGCCTGATTTCGAGCGTGAATGATCGGGTTGAAGTCGGGGCAGGCTGATGTCACCGGGGCGCAGTTCGGGCACCAGGGCCTTGGTGACGCAAGCCTCGAACCAGTCGCCATTGATCGGCCCATCCAGCACCATCGGCGCGACCATGCTCTCGGGCAAGCGGATGCCAGCGAATGGCGCTCGAAACACTCTCTCCCAAACGAGCCGCAGCAGCACGACGGCTCAAGCCGGATAGATACGAGAACACGGTTGAGCCGTTGCCAGAAAGCCCGGCGGCGAGCAGTGCTCATCGAAGACCGAAGCCCACCGCGGGCAGATCATGGCGATGCTGGAAGAAAACGGCGACATCACGCTTGCCGATCTGCCGATGGCCGATGCATCGGTGAGACCAGCGCTCAATCCGGGAAGACGGTTTCCCAGTCCGACTTGATGTGCGCGATTGTCCATCCCCGGCCGGGGCCCTCGTCCAGTCCACGCGCGAGACGGGCAAGGCCGGCCTCCCGGTCGTAGGCGAACTCCCGTTCGGAGTCGTCATGATGGACGAGCAGGCCGAACCGTGGTCCAGGGCCGCTCGTCACCCATTCCAGCATCGCGAAATCGCCGTCGGAATTGCCGAATGCGGCGATCGGGCGGCGCCCGATGTGGGTGTTGATGGCGACAGGCTTGCCCTCCTTGTCGTCGAAAAAGTGCAGTTCCGGCTGGCGAAGCAACGCAGGCGTACCATCGGTCACGACATATCGGGTGACGATGCTGCTTCCGATCACCTGCTCCGGGGGAATTCCGTAGATGGCGTCGCTGAAGGTGCGCATGAACTCGATGCCGCCGCCCGACACAATATAGGTCCTGAACCCATTGGCCCTGAGCAGCGCCAGCACGTCGAGCATGGGTTGGTAGACCAGTGCAGTGTAGGGCCGGTCGAACCGGGGGTGGCGGGCCGTCGCAATCCAGTCGCGCACCAGCACGGCAAAGGCCTCGGTCGACATGCCGGCATGCGTTGCCATCACCAGGCGGGTCAGCCCCTCCATCCCCAGCGCCATGATCGCCTGCGCGTCGCCGTCGAGCGCAGCCCGGTACGGCTGCTGCTCCCGCCACTCGGGGCGTTCGGGGGCCATTTGCCGTATCCGGTCGAGCACGAAGAATGCCTGCACCGGCAGCGGCTGTTCCGCCCACAGCGTCCCGTCATTGTCGAAGACGGCCAACCGGTCTGCCGGCTCCACGAAATCCGGATGGCCGGGGGTGGTGACCCTTTGCACAAAGGCCAGGATTGCCTGTTTTGCGGGCGTGGCGCGCCAGGACGAGAGGGCGGGATCTCCGGCAGGATGGCTCATGCTTGCACCTCCCAGCGGTGGAGCAGCCGGGCCGCCGTGCCGAATGGGCCCAATTGATAGACGGCCGCACTTGCCGAGGCGAAAGCGAATGGCTCGAACGGCTCTGCCTGCATGGCCTCGAGATAGGCCGTGCTTGCAATTCCGGTGCTGACATGCGGTTCGAAATATCGGCCGGCGGACTTGTCGATGAAGTGGGCAACATAGTCGATAAGGGCGGCGTCGAAGGCCGGATTGCCATGCCCTTCGGTAAAGGCCTCAATCGGGCCCGTGGGCAGCAGGAACGGCCTTGCGGCCGCAATCACATCGTCCTGCAGCTTCAAGAGCGCATCGCTCACCGCGGCCCAGATGCCCGCAATTCCCATGCCGGGGCCTGGGGTATAGCCGTAACGGATAGCCTGAAGCTCCATTTGGGCCAGGTTAGAGGTGCGGATGACGGGATCCAGCGCCTGGCAGAGGGCGCCGAGGTCATGGCGCGCCACGAAGGCCTGCAACAGCGTGATGTGCGGGCGATGCTGGTCGTCCAGTTCGAATCCTTCGGGAAAGGCCGCGCGCAGGCGGGCATTGTTCCGCTCGGCCGGTTCCAACATGCGGGCATCGGGTTCCAGAAGGACATCGATTGCCAGGATAGAGATGTTGCCCATGGCGATCCCTTGCTTTTCGGTTCCCTGCCACTTTAGGCCTGCATTTGTTGCCGCATTACCCCAAACTGCACAAACCAGAAGCAACGCCATCGTGGATGCCCCCGCCGGGTTCAGGGCGGGGCCCTGGCCGCCGGCGGTTCTTGGTATGCGCGCACGGGTGCGACGGCGGCGCTGTGGCGGGCGGGATGGTTCGCAGGTATCGGCACGTCATGGACAAGCCGCTTTTTCGGGATCGTGACCCCAGCCTCGTTGCGGGTGTGGAGCTTGCTCTGCCCCGCCCCCAGGCGCTGATCCTGGACATGGATGGGCTGCTGATCGACACCGAGCGGCTGTACCTGGAGGTGAATGTGCTGGCTGCGGCGGAGCTGGGCTACACCCTTGCGCCGGAGACGAATTTGGGGAGGGTGGGGGTGGCGATCGACGGGTGCCGGAGCTTGGGGAGCGCGAGCGGTTTGCGCGGACTGACGAGCTGCG
>JBKDAC010000402.1:0-1463 GCA_046316515.1 Sandaracinobacter sp.
AGCTTTGATCCCCAATCCGTCAACACTGCCGCCATCGACGAACGCCTCGCCAAACTTAGCCCACGCGGGCGGAAAACACCTGGGACCCGATAGGCGCCTGCAGCAACCCACCATGGCCTGCGGCCCTCACCGGATGCTTACCGACACCCTCGGCCATGAAGCGTTCCTGCCAGCGCCACACACAGGTCTTCGACTTGCCCGTCGCTGCCATGATCGCAAGCGTGCCCAACCCTTGCTGGGTGAGCAAAATAATCCGGGCCCGCCAGACATGCTTCTGTGGCGAGCCTCGCGCCGCCACAATCGCTTCAAGCCGATCCTTGTCGGAGGGCGAGACCTCGATCCTGATACCAGTGCGCATCCACATTCATCGCACGCCCAAGCATCAGTAGGAATCCCAAAAAGGACTCATCCGTTTCAATCAATCCACTAGGGTCAGCCGCCTGTCAGATATCGCGCAGACCGAAGTACGTCAGCGCCGCGCCCACCAGGAAGATGACAAGCAGTCCGACCAACGCCCTACGCTTGCCGGTGGGGTCGGCCATATATCGGTCCAGCACCGAATTGTCACGGCGCCCCAGTGCCGCCCATGACACCAACGCAAACCAGAGTAGGAACGATACCAGAGATAGGAGATTAAGCGACGCGATAAGACGCCGGTCGGGATGGCGACGCGCAAACGCCAAGACTGACGGAACGAAGTTAATCACGAGGACCGCCAAGAGGCCTGCGCCGATCACCAAGGCATTGTCGATAAACATGTCCTCGTCTGTCCGTCTTCAGAACATTCGGCACACCTCGCGGCGTAGGTTAGCGGAGTGCGGGCGTCGTCCGTGGGTTGGTTTTAGGCGGCGAGCCTGCGATGTTGCAAGCGCCGATGTTCGATGGTCTGTCGTTTGATCCTTTCGCGCTGTTGGATGATGGCAGGTGCCCTGCCGAAGTAGGCATCAGCGGGCGTCACGTTGGCCAGGCTCTCGTGGTAATGCTGATGGTTGTAGTACTCGACGCACGCCTTGATCTGGGCCTCGAGGTCACCGGGCAGGAAGTAGTTCTCCAGCAGGATGCGGTTCTTCAGGGTCTGGTGCCAGCGCTCGATCTTGCCCTGGGTCTACGGGTGGCACGGTGCGCCGCGGGGGCGGCCGATGCCCGACCGCACCGCAGGGGCCAATACGGCGAAGTCGAGCGTCCGGGCCCGCGTCGAGCATGTCTTTACCCGGCAGAAGGACCAGATGGGCCTGGTCATCCGCACCATCGGCATCGCACGCGTCACCGCCAAGGTGACGCGGGCCAACCTCGCCTACAACATGGACCGCCTCGTGTTCCACGAGCGACGCACCGCCGTCGGATAGCTGTTGCCCGAATGACAGGAAATCCGCCCCAGAACGGCTCAGAACCGGCCGCCAGAAGCGCATCGGACGCGCCTTGCGCCGAAACAGGCACCCAATGCTGCCACCACCACGGTTTTT
>JBKDAC010000403.1:0-3383 GCA_046316515.1 Sandaracinobacter sp.
ACTGGAAGGCCAAGTATGGCGGCCTGGAGGTGTCTGAGGCGAAGCGGCTGCGGGCGCTCGAGGATGAGAACGGCAGGCTGAAGCGCCTGCTGGCCGAGGCCATGCTGGACAACGCCGGCCTGAAGGATCTTCTCGCAAAAAATTGGTAACGCCCGCTGCCAAGCGAGAGGCGGTCGCTCGTCTCCAGGCTGTCCTGGGGATGAGCGAGCGGCGGGCGTGTCGTGTTATCGGCGCTGACCGGAAGAGCATGCGCTACCGGTCGCAGCGGGATGACGATGCCGATCTTCGGTTGAAGCTGCGCGAGCTTGCTCAGCAGCGTCGCCGGTTCGGCTATCGTCGGCTGCACATCCTGCTGCGGCGGGAGGGCGTGGTGATCAACCGCAAGAAGACGCAGCGGCTCTACAGCGAGGAGAAGCTGGCGGTCCGACGCAGGCGGAACCGGCGCCGTGCCATTGGCGCACGGGCACCGGCACCCGTGCTGGCCCTACCCAACCAGCGTTGGAGCCTGGACTTCGTGCACGATCAGATGGCGTCGGGACGCCGCTTCCGGGTCCTCAACATCGTCGATGACGTGACGCGCGAGTGCCTGCGTGCGGTGCCGGACACGTCGATCTCGGGACGCAGAGTAGTGCGGGAACTAAGCGATCTGATCGTCGAGCGCGGCAAGCCAGAGATGATCGTCAGCGACAATGGCACCGAGTTGACCTCGAACGCGGTCCTTGCCTGGAGCGGGGAGATCGGGGTCGAGTGGCATTACATCGCACCGGGCAAGCCGATGCAGAACGGCTACGTCGAGAGCTTTAACGGCCGCATGCGCGACGAGCTGCTGAACGAGACCCTGTTCCTCAGCCTGGATCATGCCCGCGTCATGATCGCAGCCTGGGCAGACGACTACAACCAGGAGCGCCCGCACTCATCGCTCGGATACGAGACCCCAGCGGCGTCCGCCGCTGAACTGCATAAGCAATGGCCCGCTTCGCTACGCCCTACGGGCTCCGCTTCGAAGGCCATTGCCCAACCCGCGCTCATGCGCAACAAAGCTACCGGGCTCTAATCCGTGCTGGTGGAAACCAGGGGGTCACGTCACCCGAATTGAAGACGGTGACATTCCCGTTGCCTTGGTCAACTGTCATCGTCGTTTCCGACGTGGGCGCCTCTTTCGCTTTTGCTAAGAAAGCAATAAGCTGGAACAGGCCGACGCCGGTCACGCCGGTAACTAGCCCAACGTCTGCGGCGATTTCCTTTGCCGTCTTTATGTTTTCCGCTGTGAAAAGCCCTTTAGCTTGGTCCATGAGCGACTGAACCAATCCAAGGTCGAGCATGAAGCACCGTTGTTCAACGTCAGCGTTAACCACCACCTTCATGCTGGCGCGGTCGCCGTTAAACCTGCGGTTGGCGATCTGAACAATGTCCGCCAAAGCCAACAATGCGGGCGCAAGGTCCTGCACGTCCATCTCGTGCCCGACCAAAGCCGGGCCATCATAACGGATCGTGGTCTTAACGTGCTGCGTCATCGTTTCCATTCACCGCCCCCGGTCTACGAGGCAGGCACGTAGCACATTTTTTCAGTCCGATTCACGTATGCGAAGGGGATACACGCCCAACTTTGCGGTGCGGGGCAAGCTGCTTGGCCGTAAAACTCTACCCAAAGTTAAGGGCAATAATCTAAGGCTAAAATGGACAGATGTTGAGCCGGAGGCTGGCGCCTTGAGCCCCATTTGAAAATTTTATCTATTGGAACAGATCGGAGACCAAGCGCGACTTCTCCTCTCTGAGAACACCACTCAATCGCGTGCGAAAATCTGTATCCAACTCATCATAACCGGGGGTCTGGGCGGAAAAGCGATGCGGCAACTTCAACAGAGCCGCCGTCGTCTTCGCCTCTATCCGCTCCAGCAGAACCGTCGAATTGTAAAGCGTGCGATTGCCGTTCAGACCGAACATGAACCCCACCAAGAAGCCGGGCTTTTCTTGCACCGGATCACGAATGACAAGCACCTCGAGCCCTTCATGGTCTTCAATTTGAAGCGGTCCGTAGACATTCTTGATCACTGGAAAGAGAAAGCCCTTGGAACTTCGCGCCCTCCCGTAGCGGTCATGATACAGATGAGCTGCCGATACATAAGGCCGGTTCTCGAACCGTTTTGATTGTACGTCGAGCGTTGAGCGCATGATCGTGCCGGCGGCGATCGTGGATTTGCGGAGCAGCGCGTAGCTGCCCTGAAATTTTCGCCCGAGCCGGTCCACCTCGGTGGGGCTGGTATGAACCCAATCCTGCGTCCCGATCGCGAACCGAGCGTCGGCCGATGGCAAGTGATGATCGGCGCGGTGGTCGCTGCCTTTGTTAAGGTTGAGGTCGTCGAGACGGGCGAGGTAACGCTCTTGCGCGCGCTTTGGAAAATTGTGGTAGCTCGATACGATATAGTCGTAAAGGGCGGCGAGCGTGACATTGCCCTTGTTAATCCGCGACCCAGCGTTCTTTTCCTGAGCCATGAAAAAGCGAATCGCGTCGGCACCGACTTGAATGTTGAGAGCGACGCTTATTCGGCGCGATAGCTTGGTTGCCGTTGCGAACTCCCCGCCGTCGTCCTGCAAAGCCTGGACAATATCGCGTACCGCTTCATGGACCCGCCACTTTTCGAAATCGGCCGGCAGATTCTTGAAAAAGACACCCATCTCTTCCCTCCGTAGGAAACCCCCTCCTCGCCGGAGCAAGGAGGGGGTCGCGTTGCTCAGGCGAACAAGCCGAGCGTGCCCGCCATCAGGGCCGTCGTCAATGTCAGCGCCAACCCTCCACAGACGAAGCGGCGGCCCGCAAGAAGGCGAAGCAATTTCCGATAATCAGTCATCGCATGTCTCCAGGCGCCGGCTTGGTTGAATCCCGTGCGCGAATCCTGGATATCAGCAAGGTCGACTCAATGCGAATAAGTGACGACCGAAATCTACGGAGAAATTGCGAAGATTATGAACTTCGCTTCGCGCTGAAGTTACGCGAGGTCCGGGGTGGTAGAAAATCAGTTCCCATTCCCCGAGCGCCACCGATGCGCGGATCACACGATCGGTATCCGACGCATCCAGCGAATGCCAAAGCTGGCGCATGAAGGCCGACGGCATAATGCTATCGACTGCCAGTTCCCCGCCTTTCGTTGGGTCATCAGACGTTGATCGAATTCGAGTCGGTCCCCTTTCGGCTCCGACCTCCCGAACAACCTTGGTGACAAGTAGCTCACCGAAAGCACCGAACTAGAGCGTTTTCCGATCAGTTTGCATCATATCCGCAGGAGCTGAAGTAGTTGGCGCATTCGGTGGGCTGGAAGATGTCGACGAGCTTGCCGATGAGGTCCCAGAGGCCGCTGACGGTGCGCTCGCCTTCTTTTCGCAGC
>JBKDAC010000404.1:0-7094 GCA_046316515.1 Sandaracinobacter sp.
GCCCCTGCCCCTGCCCCTGCGGCTGCATCGTGCCCCCCAAAACCCCGAAGGCCAGGAACGGCTGATCCCCCTTGGTCACCATCCCGGGAATGATCGTGTGAAACGGTCGCTTGCCCGGCGCGACGACATTCCGGCTCTTCGCATCCAGCGAGAATTGCGCGCCCCGGTTCTGCAGCATGAAGCCCCAGGTCGAACGGCCCCCTTCCACCGGCACCGTCCGCGGTACCACCACACCAGACCCCATTCCCGCATAGACCATCATGCCGCTGCTGTCGGCAGTCGCCAGATAGGTGGTGTCGCTCTTCTCGCCCTCGGGGTTGCCGGCCGGCACATTCGCCGGCAGGGCCTGGTCCATGCGGATCATCCCCGCCCGCTTCGCGATACATTCGTCCGCCAGCAGCGCCAGGCTCAGAACGCATGCGCACATCAACAGGGCAGGGCGGCTCCGCATGATCATCTCCTTCTGCCGACACCCCAAGTAAATTCCGCCCATTGATGAAAGCGGGAGTGTGCCGCCGCCTCCATTTGCGGCAATCTGCACATCGGGAGGACAATCAATGGCAGACATCGACCCGCAGCTCAGCCCGGCGCGCGCACGCGAAGCCGCCGCCCACGACATGCTCGCGCGCATGGTGGCCCACGCGGCCGCCAACCAGACCGACAGGTCCGATGGTCCGCTCGCTATCTCCGCCACCGCCTACACCTGCCCGGACCGTTTCGCCCTCGAACAGCAACGGCTCTTCCGCGAACTCCCCCTCGTCGCCGGCCTCAGCAAGGATATCCCCAACCCCGGCGACGTGATGCTGTTCGAAGCCGCCGGCCCCTCCATCCTGGTCGGCCGCGCGAAGGACGGGTCGGTGCGTGCCTTCCGCAACATGTGCACCCACCGCGGCGCCAAGCTCCTCCTTGGCGAGGAAGCCGCCTGCGCCCGCAAGCCCCGGCTCACCTGTCCCTTCCACGCCTGGACCTTCGATCTGGAAGGTAAGCTGATCGCCCAGCCCGGCAAGGCCGGCTTCGAAGGCCATCCCGAAGGCCGGCGCGATCTCCTCCCCGTCGCCGTGCAGGAATGGAACGGCCTCATCTTCGTCCAGCCCGAGGGCAAGATGGATCTCGCCGCCCACCTCGCAGACTTCGCCCCCGTCCTCGCAATGCTGGAGCTGGACAAGGCCGAACCGGTGAAGCGCGGCCACATGGATTGCGCGGCCAACTGGAAATACGCCCTCGACACCTATGGAGAGGGCTATCATTTCGCCAGCCTCCATCCCAACAACATCGGCATCACCCACATGTCGGACGTCGGTATCTTCGACGCCTATGGCCGCCACCACCGCATCAGCTTCCCCACAAAGGCGATGGCAGATCTGGCTTCAACACCATCAGAGCAATGGCCTGCAACCGACTATGGGGGCGTGCATTTCCTATTCCCCAACACTGTCATATTCGTCGGTTCGGTGGAGCCCGGCAAGACCTTCATCCAGCTCTTCCGGCTGTTCCCGCACGATGTCGGCCACATGCGCTGCCAGTTCGCCGTCTATGCCCCAGGCGGCGTCCGCGACGAAGCCCATAGGCTGGAAAACGAGATGGGCTTCGATCTCACCAAGCAGGTGGTCGAGACCGAGGATTACCGCCAGTCCGAACAGAGCTTCGCGAACCTGCTCGCGGCACCCCCGGGCTTCAACGTGATCCTGGGCTCCAACGAGATCGCGCTACAGCGCCTGCAGCGCAACATCGCCGAGGTGCTGGGCGTCAGCCTATAGACCGCATAGGGTCGCGCCCGTCCCACCCCCGGTGGGCCTCGCGCATCATGGCGAACAGCTCGGCCGTCCCCGGCGCCGGCTTCAGCAACTCCAGCATCGGCCCCACCGGCGGCTGCACATAGGCAACCGAGCCGCCGCCTGGCACAATCCCCTCCTGCACCACCTCGCAGGCACCCACCATCGTAACCGCCGCAGCCACATCGTCGACCAGCAGGCAGACGTGATGCAGTCGCTGCCCATCCCCCACGCCGGGAAAGTCGGCGCGATAGATGCTCGGCGCATCGTCATGCTGCTGGATCAGCTCCACCTGCATGTCGCCCCAATATCCCAGCCAAAGGCTGAAATCAGGCGCCGTCGGGGTCCCCCGGAACCGCACATCCTCCAGGCGCACTTGCGGCAGATGAAAGAATGGACCGGCCCCCATGTGGCCGGTCCACCAGTCCAGTGCGCGGTCGATGTCGGCCGGCACGAACGCCAGCTGCATCGGGGCTCCCAATGCAGCTGGTGTCGTCATCAATAGTCGAAGCCCAGTTCCAGGCCAAAGGTCCTTGGCGGGCGCGCTGCCGAGAAGGTGAACAGCCCGGCGACCGGCAGGGTCGAGGAAAGCCCCCGGTTGTCGGTCAGGTTGCGGCCGAAGATCGAGATCCGGGCCGTCCGTTCGCTGCCCAGGTCAAAGATCAGACCCGCGCTCGCGTCCAGATTGTCCCGCGGCTGCGCACGGCCCCGCGGGTCGTTCCGGGTCGGATCTTTCGGATCGCCCACGATCGTCGTCTGTAGCGCCGAGACATGGCGGTACACGCCCGTCAGCAGCAGGTCGGCGAAACCGCCCAGCGACACCGTATAGTCACCGCCGACCGCGAAGGTCAGGTCCGGGGTCCGCCTGAGGTCACGGTTCGAGATGTCGGTTTTCACTCCGTTCACCAGCGTTTCGAACTCATCATAGTTCGCATCCAGCAGACCCAGCGAGCCGAACACATTGAAGCCCTCGGCAAGCCGGCCCCGGAATTCCGCTTCCAGGCCCCTGATGGTCGCCGTCGCCGCGTTCAGCACCAGCGTTTCCTGCCCGGCCGGCGGCGGGGCAGGGCGAACAATCTCTTCCTGTTTGTTGTCATATTGGGTCAGGAAGGCGGCCACGTTGAAGGTGATCCGGTTCTCCCAGAACTCAGTCTTGAAGCCCAGTTCGAAGCTGTCAACTGTCTCGGGGTCAAACGGCGTGCGGGCCGACGCCGCGGTCTGGCCGCGCCCGTTGAAGCCGCCGGCGCGATAGCCCTGCGAGTAGCTCGCATAGACCAGCGTGTTCGACTGGTTGCCGAAGCTGTAGTCGATCGAGGCGCGCGGCGTGAACTGGCTCCACGAGGCGCTCTCGTCCGCGATGAAGACGGGCAGGCCGGTCTTCAGGAAGTCGTTGAAGATACTCTTGTTATCCCAGGTATAGCGTCCGCCCACCGACAGCCGCAGCTGGTCGGTGATCTGCCACTGCACATCGGCGAACAGCGCGGTCGAATTGGAATTATGGTCGACAATGTTGCCGCCCTGCGGCGGAAGCCCGGCTGCCGTCTGCAGGAACGGCCCGAAGAAGGTCGTCTGGTCCAGCGTGTAGTTGCTGTTGAAGTAATAGAAGCCGGTCACGAAATCGATGGCATCGGTCACGTTGCCCGAAACCCGGACTTCCTGGCTGAACTGCCGATAGGTCTGCGCGCGGTTGGTATCGAAGAAGTTGATCGACGTGGAGTCGAAGTCCTGTCGTACATTCTCCCGGCTTGTGCGCCAGCCCGTAACCGACGCGATCTGCATCCCGCCGAGTTCCAGGGTGGCGTTGATGGTGACATTGTCGCCCGTGTTGGTGGCAAGGCCCTTCACATTGGAGAAGGTGGTGTAGAGATCGTCACCCGTGTTGCGGTCGCACTGCTGGTTCGGAATGCCGGTCGCCCGCACCAGCCCTACACCCGGCACCGGCACCTGAAGGCAGATAAGGTCGAGACCGGTCTGCGATGTCGAACCCGTATCGATCTCCGACCGCTCGTTGATCCGGTCCCAGGTGGCGACGATGTCCAGATCGCCCTTTTCGATCCGCGCGCTCACGCCATAATTGTCATAGCGGCGGCCGCCATAATCCTTGCCCAGCGTCTTGTTGTCATAGAAGTCGTCGGTCTGCGCCCGGATCCAGAAGCCCTTGAAGCTGATCAGGTCACCGAATTTTGGCGTGTTCACCACCAGGCGCAGGTCGCGCCGGCCATAGTTGCCGATTGTGCCCAGCGCCCGCACGCCGAACTCGCCGGTCGGCTTGGTGCGCTGCAGCCGGATCACGCCGGCCGTCGTGTTGCGGCCGAACAGCGTGCCCTGCGGCCCGCGCAGCACTTCCACGCTCTCGAAGTCGAAGAAGTCCAGCAGCTGGCCGGTGTTGGTTCCGATGTACACATCATCGATCAGCACGCCGACGGCAGGGTCGAAACTCTTCTCGATGTCCTCGAAGCTGATGCCCCGGATCGAGATGGCGGCCGCCGACGGGCCGGCGTTCACGGGGTCGATCACCAGGTTCGGCGTCCGGCCCACCAGGTCGCGGATGTCGGGGGCAGACAGGTTGGTCAGCTCGCGCGGCGAGATCGCCGTCACGGCAACCGGTGTCTCCTGGATCGATTCCGCCCGGCGCCGTGCCGACACGATGATGTCCTCGACGCCAGTCCCTGCAGCGGCCTGCGGCTCGGTCTGCGCCAGTGCCGGCACGGCAAAGGCCCCCAGAGTGCTGGCAAGGGCACAGGACGTAAGAAGTGCACGGCCCAAACGGATTGTGGACGCCATGTGGTTCCTCCCAAATTCCCCCCGGGCCCGATTGCCCGGCCGGGCGTGCCGGATTTCCGGCTTGTTGCGATCGTTTGTCTGATGCCTGCGGCAAAGCTTCCACTCCCAAAGGCAGCAGGGGGGTATCGTCGCTTGCAATTTGTGTATCAGGTGCGGCACATTTGCTGCATGTGGCTTCTTGATCGACTTCTGCGCCGCGCCATCAACCGCGGGGCGCTCGACCTTACCACCCATGACGGGACCCTGCATCGCTACGGCGATCCAGCCGCAGACGCGGTCCGGATCCGCCTCACCGATGCAGCCACCGCCGGCCGGATCGCCCGCAACCCGGCGCTCGGCGCGGGCGAGGCCTTTGTCGATGGGCGCCTCGTGGTCGAAGGCGGCGACGTGCTCCAGCTGCTCGATCTCGTCTCGGGCAACCTCCGCTGGGACAGGTCGAATGCGCTCAGGGTCGCGCTCTGGAACCAGCAGCGCCTGGCCGCCCGCTGGGACGAGCTCAACGCCCGCGCCCGCTCGAAGCGCAACGTCGCCCACCACTATGACCTGTCGGACAGCCTCTACGACCTCTTCCTCGACGAAGAACGCCAATACAGCTGTGCCTATTTTCGCGAGGGGAACCAGGGCCCCACCGGCCTCTGGCCGGGCACGCAGACCGCCAGCGACCTGTCACAGGCCCAGCGCGACAAGCTCGACCATATCGCGAAGAAGCTCTGCCTGAAGCCCGGCATGCGCGTCCTCGACATCGGCTGCGGATGGGGCGGTATGGCCCGCCACATCCACAAGGTGTCGGGCGCCGAGGTGCTGGGCGTCACGCTCTCCGAGGAACAGCTCCGCTACGCCCGCGCCAAGGCAGAAGAGCTGAGGATTTCGGGCAAGGTCCGCTACGAACTGATGGACTATCGCGACGTGAAGGGCCCCTTCGACCGCATCGTTTCGGTCGGCATGTTCGAGCATGTGGGCCGCCCCAACTATGGCACCTATTTCGACACCGTCGCCCGCCTGCTGACGGAAGATGGCATCGCCCTCATCCACACAATCGGCAGGGCAGGGGGGCCGGGCGCGACCGACCCCTGGACCGCGAAATACATCTTCCCCGGCGGCTACACGCCGGCCTATTCCGAACTGGCCAAGCACATCGAGCGCGCCTGGCTCTGGCCCACCGACATAGAGGTCTGGCGGATGCACTATGCCTGGACGCTGGAACATTGGCTGAAGCGTTGCCGCGCCCGCAAGGCCGAGATCGTCGCCCTTTATGACGAACGCTTCTTCCGCATGTGGGAATTCTACCTCGCCGGCGCGATCATGGCCTTCCGGCACGATGATCACCTCGTCTGGCAGATCCAGCTCAGCCGCAAGCGCGATGCCGTGCCGCTGACGCGCGAATATCTGGCGAAACAGGGCGCCTGAAAGCAGGCCATATGTGATGTTCGTTATGCAAAACGGCGCGCTCAGCGCGCCGTCCACCCGCCATCGATCGAGAAGCTGGCGCCCGTGATTCCGCTCGCCGCGTCCGAACAGAGGAACAGCACCATCTCGGCCACCTGCTCGCCGGTGATGAAGCGGTGGGTAGGTTGTGACGCCAGGATCACATCATTGATCACCTGCTGCTCGCTCATCCCGCGCACCTGCGCCTGGTCGGCAATCTGCCCCCGCACCAGCGGGGTGTCCACAAAGCCGGGGCAGACCGTGTTCACCGTTACCAGCGTCTCGGCAAGCTCAAGCGCGGCGGCCTTGGTCAGGCCCAGAACGCCATGTTTTGCTGCAACATAGGCGCTCTTGAAGGGCGAGGCGACAAGCCCGTGGGCCGAGGCGATGTTGACGATCCTTCCCCAGTTCTGCCCCTTCATGGCGGGAATCGCGGCCTTCATGGTGTGGAAGTTGCTCGACAGGTTGATCGCCAGGATCGCGTCCCACTTGTCGTCAGGAAATTCCTCTACCGGCGCGACATGCTGGATGCCCGCATTGTTCACCAATATGTCCAGCCCGCCAAGCGCAAGTTGCACATCCAGAACGAATTTCTGCGCGTCCGGCCCCTTCGACAGGTCGGCGCCGACAAACCCCACTTTGGTCCCATGAGCCCCGACGGCCGCCAGGGCAGGGGCCGTGTCGCCGAACCCGTTCAGCGCCACGTCCGCCCCGGCCCTTGCCAGGCCCTCGGCAATGGCAAGCCCGATCCCGCTGGTGGATCCGGTCACCGCAGCCTTGCGTCCGGTTAACGGGCGGCTGCCCACAGATTGATGTTCCATATGGCTCAACTCCTCGTTTCGGCCGTTAACTCTGCTGCACTGCAAAAATCATGTGCACATTTGATGCCAGAAAGGTAGCTTCCGTTGATGGCAACCAAAACCGCCAGTAGCCGTCATGACTCCTTTGTGGCGCTGCACTGCGGCAAAAGCGCACAAAAGCGAAGTGGGCAAGGACGATAGCGATGCTCTACAATGCCTATGAATTCAGTCGTGGCTGGCTCACCGGTGCCAGTGCGGTTGCCCGACTCGGCGCCGACTGGTGGGCGAACCCCGCCAACCCCTTCGCCTATAC
>JBKDAC010000405.1:0-4128 GCA_046316515.1 Sandaracinobacter sp.
GCCCAGCTCCTCTCGGTCCGCGTCCAGCCAAAGGGCCTGATCCTCCTCTCCACCGCCCCCTCCGCCCAGGCCTCCGCCTTCTCTGCCGCCTCGGTCCGCACCATGTGGAGCGTGACGGGCAAATGGGGCTGGTGGCGCGAACCCACCCTCCTCGACGCGGAAGCCGCCCGCTTCGGCGTCTACAACGGCGTCCCCGAAGCCGAAACGCGCCCCGCCCTTGCCGAACTCACCTGGGATTCCGGCCCCGTTCTCGCCCAGCTCGCAGCCCCCTTCCTCGATCCCGACAAGGCCGCAAAGGTCGATTACAGCCGGCTCACAATGCCCACCCTCATGATCACCGGCCTCGACGACCGCATCGTGCCCGCCGCCACCTCCCGCAAGACCGCCCGCCACCTCACCGCCGTCGGCGCCCGCGTCGACTACGAGGAATGGTCCAACGTCGGCCACTGGCTCTTCCACGACGCAGTCCGCCCCCGCGTCGCCGCCGCCATCAGCCGATTCATGGCATCGCTCGGGTAAGGCAGAGCCTCCGGCCCCGGGTCCCCCGCTTTCGCGGGGGCGGGCAAGCCCGGGGCCCAGCTGCCTTGTTCTGCCTGCGGCGCCGACTCGCCCCCCGTTGACACCCCCACCCCCCCACCCCTAGCCTCCCCCAAAGGCCGCCACAGAGCAGGCCGCAGCGCACACAGGAGAGCCGAAGGCCAGCACAAAGGCCATCGAGGGGGAATTACGCCATGCAACCATCCGTCAGCCGCCGCAGCCTGTTCGGCATCGCCGGTGGCACCGCCGCCCTCGCCCTCGCGCCGGCCACCGCCCGCGCCGTCGCCTCGCCACCCGCCAACCCGCTCGCGCCGCCCTATGGCGCCGCCTACCTGATGCGCAACGAGAACCCCTACGGCCCCGCGCCCCGCGCGCTCAAGGCCATCGCCGACAACGCCGCCAACGGCTGCTACTATGCCGACAGCGGCGAGGAAGCCCTGGCCGCCGCCATCGCCGCCCGCCACGGCCTCACCCCCGCCCACATCCTGATCGGCGCCGGCTCGTCCGAAGTCCTCAATTGCGCCACCATGGCCTTCGGCAAGGGCGCCGACGGCCGCGGCCACATCCTCGCCGCAGACCTCACCTTCAACCCGCCACTCCGCTACGCCGAAACCAAGGGCACCCCCGTCCTGCGCGTCCCGCTTCGCACAAACCTCTCCCAGGATCTCGATCGCCTCGCCGGCAGCGTCACCCCCGAAACCCGCGCCGTCCACATCTGCAACCCCAACAACCCCACCGGCCGCCTCATCCCCGCAGCCGAGCTCCGCGCGCTGGCCGCAGCCCTGCCGCCCAGCACCATCCTCATCCTCGACGAGGCCTACAACGAACTCACGCCAGACCCCGCCGCCAACACCCTGATCGACCGCGTGAAGGCCGGCGACAACATCATCATCGCCCGCACCTTCTCAAAGGTCTACGGCCTCGCGGGCCTGCGCATCGGCTACGCCATCGCCCGCCCCGACCTCATCGCCAAGATGAAACCCTGGTCCATGAGCGTCGGCAACAGCGTCAGCGGCCTCGCCGCCGCACTCGCCACCTACGACGACACCGAATTCCTGAGCTACTCCCGCACTAAGATCCTCGAAGCCCGCCGGATGATCGAACAGGCCACCCAGCAAGCTGGCCTGGAAACGCTGCCCAGCGCCACCAACTTCGTCTACGTGAAGGTGCCAGACGCCGACCGCCTGCAAAAGGCGATGGAAGCCAGAAACATCCACATCCGCAGCAGCTACGGCCCCAAATGGGCTGAGTGGAGCCGCGTATCCTGCGGAAAGATGGAAGACGTCGCCCGCTACGCCGAAGCCCTGCCCGCGCTGGTTCGCGCGTAGTCAAGCCTCCGGCGGGGAGGGCTCCGCCCTCCACCAGGCAGGGAAGTCACTTCCCTGCCGGGGTCAAGGGGCAGCGCCCCTTGAAAACGCCCCTCAAACGCTGGCCTGTGACGGCGTGTTGACGCCCATGCTCTGCAGATAGCGTTTCACGTTGCGGGCGGCTTGTCTCAGGCGCTGTTCGTTTTCGACCATGGCGATGCGGACGAAGCCTTCGCCTTCCTCGCCATAGCCGACGCCGGGGGCCACGGCGACGCCGGCGTGGGTGAGGAGTTGCTTGGAGAACTCCAACGAGCCGAGGTGGTTGAGGGCCGGTGGGAGGGGGGCCCAGGCGAACATGGAGGCGCGGGGGCTCGGGATGTCCCAGCCGGCGCGGCCGAAGGCTTCCACCAGCACGTCGCGGCGCTTGTGATAGAGGGCGCGGTTGGCTTCGACAATGTCCTGTGGGCCGTTCAGCGCCGCGCAGGCGGCGGCCTGGATGGGGGTGAAGGCGCCGTAATCGAGGTAGCTTTTCACGCGGGTCATGGCGGCGATCAGTTCGCGGTTGCCCACCGCAAAGCCGACGCGCCAGCCGGCCATGGAGTAGGTTTTCGAGAGCGAGGTGAACTCGATCGCGACGTCCTTCGCGCCCGGCACTTCCAGGATGGAGCGGGTGGGTTTGCCGTCGAAATAGAGTTCGGAATAGGCAAGGTCGGAGAGGATCCAGACCTTGTTCTCGCGCGCCCAGGCGACGAGGCGTTCGTAGAAGGGGAGCTCCACGGTCTCGGCAGTGGGGTTGGAGGGATAGTTCACGACCAGGATGGAGGGCCTGGGCACGGTGAACTTCATCGCGCGGTCGAGGCTTTCGAAATAGCGCTCGTCAGGCGTTGTCGGCACGGCGCGGATGGTGGCGCCGGCGATGATGAAGCCGAAGGTGTGGATGGGGTAGCTGGGGTTGGGGGCCAGCACCACGTCGCCCGGCGCGGTGATCGCGGTGGCAAGGCTGGCGAGGCCTTCCTTGGAACCCATGGTGACGACGACTTCGGTTTCCGGGTCGACATCGACGCCGAAGCGGCGGCCATAGTAGTTGGCCTGGGCGCGGCGGAGGCCCGGGATGCCCTTGGAGGCGGAATAGCCATGCGCGTCGGGCTTGCTGGCCACTTCGCAGAGCTTTTCGATCACATGGGGGGGCGGCGGCAGGTCGGGGTTGCCCATGCCGAGGTCGATGATGTCCTCGCCCTTGGCCCGGGCGGCTGCGCGCATGGCGTTCACTTCCGCGATAACATAGGGCGGCAGGCGCTTCATGCGGTAGAATTCTTGCGGCATCGAAGGTTCCATCAACTCGGGGGCTGTGCGTGCAATGGCCCGGTAATGCGAAAAAGGCGAGCCCGGGTTTCCCCGGTGCCCGCCTTCATCACGCGATGATGCGAACCCGGGGCAGACCGCCCCGGGTGGAGCGGCCTAGCTGGCCTTGGCTGCGGCGGCGGCCTTCTGGGCCTTCAGGTCGGACTTCTGCACGCAGCGGTCCTTCACCTTGGCGCTGCAATAGGGGAGGCCGGTTGCCTCGTTGGTGGGGGCTGCCGTCTGTGCGCCGGCAGCGCCTGCGAAGAGAAGCGCCGCGCCTGCGGCTGCCCCAAGGACGAACTTGATGACCATGATAAATGCCTTTCCGTCTGTCGCCGAATCCCCTGACCGGCGGCCAAGCCTAAACGGCGGCGGGGGGATTTGCCAAGATGGCACGAAGTCTGCCGGCACGCCCGACTTGCACCTTGCGGCGTGGAGGACCAATCTGGCCTCAAGAGGGAGAGACCATGGGCAAGACCGAAACGGGCGCCGGCGACAGCGCGGCAGACGCGCGCACCCCAGATGCCGTGGAACAGTTCGAGCGGATGACCGAGGTCGCCGGAAAGGCCCAGCAGATGCTGCTGGAATTCTGGACCGGCGATGCCGTCAAGCTGGCGATGCAGCCGCCCGAGCCCGATGCGCCGCTGAAGATGGCTGCGATCTGGCAGGATTGGACCAAGGCCTGGGGCGCCGCCGATGCGCAGAAGCTGATGCGCATGACCGGTGACTATTGGACCGACGCGATGCAGCTGTGGGCCGGCATGTTCACCGGCCGCACCGATGCGTTCCCCGAGGCCGCGAAGGCCGACGACAAGCGCTTCAAGGGCGAGGCCTGGGAGGCGGCGCCCATCTTCGATCTGGTGCGGCGGAGCTATCTGCTGGCGAGCCACTATATCACCGAAGGGGTCGATGCCTTTCCGTCTGTCGCCGAATCCCCTGACCG